>JABFGF010000003.1:300000-589051 GCA_013112635.1 Calditrichota bacterium
TTGACAGGCATGATACAAGCTATAAAAACAGTTATGCCTGGCTTACTTTAAAATCCTTTTACAATCCCAAGCTATATTCCAGAACTTTGTTATCCACCGGATTAATAACACATGACCGTAACGGCGCCATGCAAAAATATGAGTTTACTGATAAACTAACTTTTTCTGTAAAGGACAAGCGAACATATTCATTTTTTGGAGTAAAGCAGGATTGGAATTGGGAAGCGTCGAATCGTTTCTTTTTAAAAGGTGGGTTTGATATTCGCCAGTTAGAAGCAGATTATGACTACAGCTATTCTATCGAAGAAAAACGGCTCGATCTGGATTATAATCTTTTTGATTACCAAAATGGATTTGATTTTCAATCCAAGCCTTCCGGACAACAGGGCAGTGCATATTTTTCATCCAGGTTTATGGCGTTCCAAAATTTATTTCTTGAAACCGGGTTAAGATATGATTTTGCGATACACACCAAAGATAAATTGTGGAGTCCACGGGTCAGCGCTGCCTACTCATTTTCTAAAAATACTTTTTTGCGTGCAGCCTGGGGACATTACTACCAAACTCAGTTTATGAACAACCTGGATATTAATCATAATGTGACTGAATTCGATAAGGCAGAGTTATCAGAACATTATGTGCTTGGCCTTGAACACCTATTTGCGAATGGAATTAGCCTGCGTCTTGATGGCTATTATAAAGATATATCCCGCTTGAGCCCGACCTATGAAAACCTGCGCGATTTGTGGGAACTATTTCCTGAATCAAGAAATGATGAAGTTCGGCTTGATATAAGTGGTGCTGAAGCAAAAGGTATAGAGCTTTTCTTAAAATATGATACCGGAAAAGAAATATCCTGGTGGTTTAGTTATGCCCTGGCAAATGCGGAAGAGAATATTACAAATATTGAGTCCAATGCACTGTTGATCAAACAAACCGGCTCTTTACCTCGCGCAAACAATCAGCTTCATACAATTTATGGAGACATAAATTACAGGCCAAATAAGAAATGGTATTTTAACCTTTCCTGGCAATATAATTCCGGTTGGCCACTCACAAAATATACTTTTATAGCAGATACACTTAATAATGATGATTTGCATTTTTCGCCGGCCCATAATGAGTTCCGCGGGACAAAACGCCCTGATTTCCACCGCATGGATATCAGGATTAATCGCAACTTTGAAATTGGTCTGGGAAAAATTTCCACATACCTGCATGTGATAAATATCTATAACCGCAAGAATATGAGGAAATGGGATCTGGATGTTGTTAACGCAAAAGAAGAGTTGGTTCCGGATGATAAAGGCGGATATAAACTTTTTGAAGGCGGCGGTTACTTTTTTGGTACCACACCGGTTATTGGAGTTAGCTGGGAGTTTTAATTCAAATAATTGATTTACCAAAATAAAGGAGAATCGCCATGAAAGTTTTAGTGTTTTTATTAAGCATGATATTTTTGATATCAACTTCATGTGCCCAGGAAAGCGAAACCATACCTGATGTGGTTCAGAAGGCATTTAAAAGCAAATATCCGGATGTTAAAGATGTTGAATGGGAAAAAGAGGGGCCAGATTATGAAGCTGAGTTTGAAAAAGACGGGGTTCAAATGTCGGTAGTTTTTGACAAGAATGGGAAAATAGTTGAAGTAGAAACGGAAGATGGTGAACACAAGAATGAGGAAAACGACAGCACCAAGGCAGAAATAGAAAATGATGATGAAGGGGAGGAAGAAGATGATTAGTCCGAATAAAAACAAATATCCTTCCGGGCTATGTTTTGTTCTCATTTTGCTAACTACATTTTCAATCACTACTTGTAGCACCCATACATCATCTCCCAAATCGGATGGTGAATATTCGTTTGTTGTTTATGGTGATCTGAGACAGGGCTTTGGTGTTTATGAAAAACTTGCCAGAAATATGGGCAATATAAAACCAGTTCCGTTGATGGCGGTTTGTACCGGGGATTTATTATTCAAAGCTGGCAAAGAAGCTGAATGGATCAACTTTTGGAAATTTTCAAAACCAATTACGGAGGTTATGCCGTTGCTAATCGCCCGTGGTAATCACGAGGGAAATGATCTGCCCTCCGAGTGGTTATTACGAAAGCAGACAAACATTGCAGAAGGAGACCCTTTTTATTTTTCCCGGCAATTGGAGAAACAAAAATTAATTATTCTGGATACAGAAATCCGTGGTGAAGAAAACGCAATTATTAATGATCAGCTGCATTGGTTAAAAGAAGAACTAAATCTTTCAACAAGCAATGCAGAAATAGATGGTATTTTCATTTTTATGCATCGTCCATTGTACAGGCAGGGGAGAAACAAGGGGCAAAAACTTAAGAATGCAGAAGAGTTGCACCAGCTTTTTGTAGAACATAAAAAAATAAAAGCTGTTGTGGCCGGCCATGATCACATGTACCATTTCCAAAATAAAGATGGAATTAACTATGTAATTTCGGGAGGAGCGGGCGCGCAGCTAAGACATGGTTATGGTGGCGATTTTTATCATTATATCAAATTTTCATTTTCGGATACTGATAAATCAGTCAATATGAAAACAATAGGATTATTTAATGAAATTATGGAAGAAAAAAACCTTTAGAAATATTGGCCTGATTATATTTATTACTGTATTAAATATAAATGCATCAAACCTGTGGGTTAGCGGTGGTTTGTACGATTTTGCCAACGATGTGTCCAAAGAGTTTTATAAATATGGCTGGAGCTTCCGGGTTCAATATGATTTTTTGCAGCTTTCTCAAATGAACTTTTCTATTTCAACCGGCGGCAGCTTTTCGAGTGTGCCTTATAATGGGGAGGAGCATGAGATGTATCTTATACCGCTTCAATTCTCATGGCGTTATAATTTTTTGATGGAGCATCCAACTATCCAGCCCTTTTTTGGATCGGGAATTGGTGCTTTTGCAAAAATGGATTTAAATGAATTTTTCCCTAAAAGGCATCATGCATATACTTATGGTTACCATCTTTTCTCAGGTTTGGAATATAAAATTAGTGATCGTGTAAAATCTAAATTTGAAATGCGCTATAATGTTTTGATCCCACCAACATTGGAAGACATTAATTCCAGCGGGTTTGATATTTTAATTGGCGTGGGCTATTCGTTTTGATTTTCTAAATGGATAAACATTCCTTGTATAAAATAAGCGGTGGATTTATTTTACCCGGAGATCTTTAACAAATCGGGTAAAGATGAAATCTGTACTAAAAATCAATTCCCTTCTGAGCATCCTAATAATTTGTTTGGCGCAAAATCTTTTGGCGCAACAGAAAGAAGTAAACTCTCTTCAAGCCTATTATACAACTGAAGAAATATTGATCGATGGAGACATTGATGAGGATGTTTGGGAAGAAGCCCCCTTTGCAACAGATTTTATCCAACGTGATTTAAACAATGGTGAACCTGCGACAGAGAAAACCAGGGTTGCGATTCTATATGATTCCAACAATCTCTATATCGGTGTTTGGGCTTTTGATTCCGAACCTGACAAAATTATAGCCAAAGAGTCAAGACGTGATTTCAGCTGGGGTTCGGAAGACAACTTTGAAATTATTCTCAGCCCTTTTAACGATAACCGCAACGGCTATTTATTTGTTGTAAATCCAAATGGGGCTATGGCCGATGTTTTGATCACCGATGAGGGCAGTGGTTTTAACAAAGACTGGAATGGAGTTTGGGAAGCGGCCGTTGAGATTGATGATGAGGAAGGCTGGTTTATAGAAATAGCCATCCCATTTTCCACATTAAAATATCCTGATAATGATGAACAGGTGTGGGCGCTGAATATGGAACGCAATATCCGCCGCAAAAATGAACAAGTTTTGTGGCAGGGCTGGTCTCGCAATTATGATTTGGAAACGATTTCTCATGCAGGAAAGCTTACCGGGCTAAAGAATATCAGCAGTCAAAAATTGTGGGAAATAAAACCATTTATCTCCGGTGGGGCTGCGCAGGAAAAAGGAGGTAAACTTAAGGAAAAGTTTAAGGTGGGTGGTGATATTAACTATCACGTATCGCCAAAAATGAAATTGAACATCACATTTAATACTGATTTTTCTCAAGTGGAATCAGATCGTGAACAAATAAATTTAACCCGTTTCCCATTAGATTTTCCGGAAAAAAGGGATTTCTTTCTTGAAGGAAAAAACCTTTTTCGTTTCAACCTTGGTTCCAACGCTCAAACTTTTTACAGCCGGCGGATTGGTCTACACAATAGAAAAGAAGTTCCAATTATTGGCGGCCTGCGTTTAACAGGCAAAATGAATAACAGCAATATTGGCGTAATGACTCTTCAATCTCAGAGCAAAGATAATCTGCCATCTACAAACTATTCAGTTGCCCGTCTTCGGCAGGACGTTCTGGAGTCTTCAAATGTTGGTTTTATTTTAACATCTCGCCAAGATAAAAATGAATCCAATTATGTATATGGTGCCGATGCCAATTACTCAAGTTCTACCTTTCTTGGTGATAAAAATCTTGATGTCGGGGTGGCTTTTGCTCAGTCAATTATTCCGGATAAATCCAACTCAAACGCACTTGGTTATCGTGCTTATATAACTTCTATAAATGATTTTTTTGAGTATGATGTTGCATTTTCCCGTGTAGCAAAGGATTTTGATCCGGGGATTGGTTTTTTAAGACGCAAAAATTATAAGTTGTTAGCTACAGAGCTGCAATTTAATCCACGTCCTGACTTTGTACCTTTTACAAAAAACCTTGAAATCAAACCATTTGATATTTCTTATTTTTTAAATGATCGAACAAATAAGATTGAGTCATTAAACTTTGAATGGCGCCCATTTGGGATCGAGTTGGAAAGTGGTGATTTTGCCGAGTTTAATATCCAGCGTTTCTTCGACAGCCCTGATAGTACTTTCGAGCCTGTCGATGATATTCAAATCGCCGGTGGTGATTACTGGTATGGTCGGTATGAAATTCAGGTAGAAACATATAGCGGTCGGCCGGTGTTCTCAGAAATTAATTATAGCTGGGGTGATTTTTATAATGGACAGCGCAAACAACTGGAAATGGTTTTGGGCTGGAATTTGGGAAAGTTGAATATCAGTGCCGACTGGGAAAGAAATATTGTTAATATTAAGCGTCCCAAAACAACGGATGAAATGGGTGCCCGTTTCGAATATGCTTTTAGCACGAATCTTTATACAACTTTTTTCGGGCAATGGAATAATGAAGATGACGAAGCTCTTTTGGATTTCCGGGTAAATTGGATTCCCAAGACAGGCAGTTATTTTTATTTTGTAGTCAATCAGGAGCTATCAACCGCAGGCCCGGTTTATGTGTTAAATACAACAGTTCTTTCAAAGCTTACCTGGCTGTTTTCTTTTTGATTTTATAAATAATTTTCAAGTTTTGGTGCCATGTAAAGGGGCAGTTGAACTAAAGCGCTTTTTGTTTGCAACATTGGGCGGCCAGTCAATAAAAAAGATACTTTTGGTGAGTAGCGTTGCTTGTAAACACTAAGGCTTTTTGCCTTTGTACTTACACCTGCTTTCACCTCAATCGGGATTATATCAGTCTCGTAATCTAATAAAAACTCAATTTCTGCCATATTGCGGTTCCATGAATATATTTGTTTATTTAATTGAGAAACTATTTCAGTAAGCACCAGGTTTTCCACAAAATATCCTTTATATGAACCATAGTCATAAGAAAAAATAGTTTTTGGTGATAAGCCGAGCATTGCACCAAGTATTCCCACATCAAACATATAAAGTTTAAACCGTTTTTCATCGGAATAAGCTTGCAATGGTAATTCTGCTTTATTACAAATCGGTACTTTTATTACAAGTCCGGCTTTTATCAGCCATTCTATTGGAGCTTCGAGCGAGGAATATCTGGATGCATTTGGTAATACATTTTTAAATACAAATTTTTTTACCCCGTTTGATTCTTTTGCAAGCTGGATAGGAACATTCTTAAAAACTGCGTCTATTCGGACGGCCTTTATTTTTCCAGAGTGCTTTGTGATGTCATCTATATAATCTTTTAGTAATTCTTGCTGGAGTTTGCGTGTTTCAGAAAATGCTTCACTAAGGGTATCAATTTTCTCGCTGAACCTTTTTACAACTTCGGGTAACCCCCCTGTTATCATAAAGTATTTGTAATAAAGCCATATCTTTTGGTGAATCGCTTCATTGACAGGGCTGTTTAATGTAGCCGAATTCAGGATTGAAATAAGTCGTTTCTGTCCAATTGCCTCCAGAAATTCCTCGAAATCCATTGGGTACAATTTATAGCGGGTAACTTTGCCCACAGGAAATGGCTCATCGCTTAGTCCCAACCCTAAAAGCGAACCGGATGCGGCAATAAAAGCATTTGGTGACTTCTGTGAAAAAAATTTCAGGGATGTTAGCGCCTTTGGGCATTGTTGTATCTCATCAAATATAATAAGATCTTTTTCGAGAATAATATCATGATCGTAATATAGACCTAAATCCCTTATTATTCTTTCAGGTTGCAGGTCTTGTTCAAAAATCTGGCTTAGTGAGGGGTTTTCCATAAAATCAAAAAAGTGGTAATTCTGAAATTCCTTTTTGCCTAACTTTTCCAAACAATATGTTTTGCCTACTTGCCGTGCCCCTTGGAGCAAGAGTGGCTTTCGGGCTGATAAATTTTTCCACTTCAACAATTCTTTTGATATTTTTCTTCTCATTTTTGGCCGATTATTAGTTAAATTTATTGACTTAAATATAATAAGGAATAATATAAAAACAATTATTCATGGAAAAAAATGTGTGAATTTGCAATTATTCATGGGAAAAAATGTGATTTATCTTGAGATGATTAATGTGTTCGTTTTAATGTTTTGCCTAAAACGAATTCACTATAAAAAATTTATTGTCTTGTCTGACAGACCTTTCTTCTTTAAATTCCTCCCTTTTTAAAATGCAAATTAAATATGAAACTACTCAAATCCTGGACAGTTAATTCTATCTCAGATTCGCAAAAAATTGCGGTTGAACTAAGTAACATTTTTAAAGCAGCAGATGTTGTTTTGCTGGAAGGGACTTTAGGAAGTGGCAAAACATTTCTGGTTCAGGAAATATGTAAAAACTGGCATATTGATGAAGATGTAACCAGCCCAACATTTACGCTAATCCAAAACTACTTTGGCGATATAGCTGTTAATCATCTGGATTTGTATCGCATTGAAAACATTGAAGAATTAGATCAGCTTGGCTGGGAAGATATGGTTTATTCAGAAGCAGTTACATTTATCGAATGGCCACAAAAAGTTGAACCGGCATTACAATCATTTTATAAAGTTAAAATTGATTTGCGGAATGACCAGAGAGAAATATCTTTAAACAAAAAAAACTAAAAAGGTCATTCTGAATGAAGTTTGGCGGAGTGAAAATCCCATTTCAGAATGGAGATGCTTCGTGCCTAAGCAATGACAAGCAGGATCAAGAACGAACATGATTTTAGCGATTGAGACATCATCAACTTTATGTAGCGTTTCCTTTTGGGAAAATGGCAAAACCTTTGCTGAATACGAAAGTGACGCACCCATGCAGCATGCAACTCTTATCGGGCAATTTGTAGAGAAAGGCCTTAAAGAGCTAAAAAATCCTCCACGGCTTGTGGCGGTTGCTATCGGACCGGGCTCATTTACCGGATTGCGTATTGGTTTAAGCTATGCACAGGGTTTTTGTTTTGGCCGTGAAATTCCAATAGTTGGTGTTTCCAATCACCAGGTTTTGGCTTCTCAAAAGATATCTAAGACAAAAGAAACTTTTACAATAATTGATGCGCGGAGAAACGAAGTTTACCTGGCCAAACACAAAAATGATGAAATATTTGAAATTGAATCACACCAAATAATAGCAATAGAAAACCTGGTTGAGCATATTCCAACCTCTGCACAATTAATCGGTCAGCAGGGTATAGCTATTCCGGAAAATATTGTTTCAGAATTAAATGAAAAAGGGATTGATTTAAAACTTGATGTGAAGTATTCGGCGGCTAAAGTTGCACAGATCGGCAAAATAAAATCTGAAAAAATCGGTAATGATAACATCGAAACAATAGAACCGATGTATATCCGCCCGTTCGCCGGTGTTCAATGAAGATTAATTTCAGGGAAATGAGAAAAAGCGATGTCAAAACAATCGCAAACCTGGAAAAAGAAATTTTTAAGGACGCCTGGACATATCAACAACTTCATTCAGAAACAGATGGTCAAAAATATAAATTTCCAATTGTTTTGGAAGTTGAAAATGAAGTTGCAGGTTATGCATGTGTTTGGGCTTTTGTAGACGAGGTTCATATAAATAATTTTGCAATTGCAACCGGTTTTAGGCAAAAAGGGTTGGGCTTAAAATTAATTCGCTTTATATTGGGCGCATTCAAAGAGTATAAACAATTTTTTTTAGAAGTACGTGAATCAAATAAACCTGCAATAAATTTGTATACAAAATCTGGATTTGAAGTTTTTTTTACGCGACAGAAATATTATTCAGATGGTGAAAACGCATTAGTAATGCGCAAAATTTTAAAGTAAAACGGGGTTAAATATGGATTGGTTTAAACGTAAAAAAAGTGTTATTGCACCGGAGGAGAGAAAAGATGTGCCGGATGGATTATGGATAAAGTGCAATGGCTGCGGTGAAATAATTTATAAAAAAGAACTTGAAAAAAAATTATATGTCTGTAGTAACTGCAATACCCATCTCCGTATCGGAAGTGACGTTTACATCTCTTTTTTATTTGATGAGGGCACTTTCAAAGAATTTGCAGAGAAGGTCAAATCTGCTGATCCGCTAGAGTTTACAGACGTTAAAAGTTATAAAAACAAATATAAAGCAACCGTTAAAAAAGTCGGTATTAACGACGCTGTTGTTTGTGGCTCTGGGAAAATTGATAAACATAATGTTGTTATGGCGATAATGGATTTCAGATTTATGGGTGGCAGCATGGGTTCAGTTGTTGGTGAAAAAATATCCAGGGCGATTGATATGGCCTATAAAAAGGAATGGCCTTTGATTATCTTGTCAGCTTCTGGTGGTGCACGTATGCACGAAGGTGTTCTAAGTTTAATGCAACTTGCTAAAACAAGCTCTCGCCTGGCCAGGCTGGCTACAAAAAAGGTGCCCTATATTTCGGTTTTAACAAACCCAACCACAGGTGGCACTACAGCAAGTTACGCTATGCTGGGTGATGTAAATATTGCTGAGCCCGATGCATTAATCGGCTTTGCAGGACCTCGTGTTATTAAACAAACAATTGGTCAGGACTTACCTCCAGGTTTTCAGCGTTCTGAGTTTGTAAGGGAACACGGCTTTTTGGATACGATCGTGCATCGTCATGAGCTGAAACAGAGAATCGCCAATATAATTGATTTTTTTAAGCATAAAAACCCGGTGGCTAAAGCGTAGAACTTCATTGCAAGTTTCAGGTTACAGGTACAAACGTTTCAACCCGCAACCTGAAACATGTAACCTATTGGAAATAAAGCTCAATCAAAAATAAGAGCAGGATAGTAATTATAACCTTACCCTAAGTAAACTATTATGTCTTCCATAAAAATACTTGTTACCAACGATGACGGTATTTATGCACCAGGGATTTTTGCACTGGCCAAAGCAATGCAGGAACTTGGTGAAGTAAATGTTGTTGCCCCTTTGGCCGAAAAAAGTGCTGTGGGCCATGCTATTACTGTTTCCGATCCGTTGCGCGTTACAGAGATCGAACGAAATGGAACGCTTTTTGGCCATGCTGTAAATGGCACTCCGGCAGATTGTGTAAAAATTGCCGTTAAATGTATTCTCGAATCTGCACCAGATATTGTAGTAAGTGGCATAAACCAGGGATCAAATACAGCGACAAACGTAATTTATTCCGGGACTGTTTCTGCAGCTGCAGAAGGAGTAATTTTAGGAATACCATCAATTGCAGTTTCACTTACAAGTTTTTCTAATAAAGATTTTTCTTATGCAGGTAAAGTAGCCCGCCAGATTGCTACACAGGTTATGGAGCATGGTTTGCCCGAGCGAACCCTTCTAAATGTAAATGTACCGGCACTTCCGGAAAATGAAATAAAAGACGTCCTGCCGGCCAAACAGGGCAAAGGACGTTATGAAGAAGTTTTTGACAGAAGAAATGATCCACAAAACAGAACATATTATTGGATGGCAGGAAAACGCATGATGCTTGATAAAAATGGTGATGTAGACGATGTAATTGTGATGCAGAACAAAGTTGCTGTCACACCAATTCAATATGATTTGACCCATCACGAATTCATGAAGGAATTACAAAAATGGAAGCTAAAACCATAGGGCATGAAACTATCCTGATCCTCGATTTTGGATCGCAATATACCCAGCTTATTGCCCGCCGCATCCGTGAAAACGGAGTCTTCTCAGAAATCCACCCTTATAATTATGATCTCAAAAAAAATAAACCGCAAAACCTAAAAGGAATTATTCTTTCCGGAGGCCCCTCATCTGTTTATGCAGATGGAGCACCTTTGGTTGATAAGGATATTCTTGACCATGGCGTTCCGGTTTTAGGAATTTGTTATGGCTTGCAGTTAATGAGTCATCTTTTGGGGGCAAAAGTAGAGAGTTCGTCTCATAAAGAATACGGCAGGGCATCAATTAACCTGGATGCAGAATCAGTCTTATTTAAAAATGTGCCGCCTTCGAGTAATGTTTGGATGAGTCATGGCGATAAAGTACTAAGCCTGCCAGCCGGATTTAAACCGGTTGCACATTCTGAAAATTCACCATTTGCGGCCATCGAAAATAAAGAAAATGAATACTTTGGCCTGCAATTTCATCCGGAAGTTGTGCATACGGAGTTCGGAAAAACGATCTTGCATAATTTTCTTTTTAAAATATGTGAATGCAGCGCGGATTGGTCGCCAAAATCTTTTATTGAAGAAAGTATTGAAAAAATCCGAAAACAGGTAGGCGATAAGCATGTTCTTTGTGGTTTGAGTGGTGGCGTAGATTCCAGTGTGGTAGCAGTTTTACTACAAAAAGCAATTGGCAATCAACTGCATTGTATGTTTGTCGATACCGGATTACTGCGCTACAAGGAAGGTGAAGAAGTAGAATCATTGTTCCGTGAAAACTATGATATTCAGTTAACTTGCGTGGATAGTTCAGAATCGTTTTACCAGAAACTTGATGGTATTGTTGATCCCGAGCGCAAGCGGAAAATAATCGGACATGAGTTTATAAATGTTTTTGAGAGTGAATCAAAAAAGCTTGGTACATTTGATTTTCTGGCTCAAGGCACGCTTTATCCCGATGTGATTGAAAGTGTTTCGTTTAAGGGGCCCTCGGCAACAATAAAATCGCATCATAATGTTGGTGGTTTACCTGAGAAAATGGGCTTTGATTTGATTGAGCCTTTAAAAGAATTATTTAAAGATGAAGTCCGTGCTGTCGGACGTGAATTACGGATACCGGAAATATTAATTGGCCGGCATCCGTTTCCAGGACCAGGGCTTGCCGTACGGATTTTAGGAACAATCACAAAAGAACGGATTGAAGTTTTACAGCAAGCGGATGCGATTTATATAGAAGAATTACATAAAGCAGGTTTATATGATGAAATCTGGCAGGCATTTGCAGTGCACTTGCCGGTAAATACAGTTGGCGTTATGGGCGATGAAAGAACCTATGAAGCAGTGATCGGTTTGCGGGCAGTAACAAGTACTGATGGTATGACTGCTGATTGGTACCCAATGCCGCACGATGTACTGGCGCGGATTTCAAACCGTATAATAAATGAAGTGAGTGGTGTTAACCGGGTGGTTTACGATGTAAGTTCCAAGCCGCCTGCAACAATTGAATGGGAATAATTAGGAGTATTACATGTGTGGAATTGTTGGATATTTAGGTAAGCAGGATGCAGCACCTATTTTACTTGGTGGGCTCAAACGTCTCGAATACAGAGGTTATGACTCAGCAGGTATCGCAGTTATGAATGGGAAAGGTGTTAATGTTGTTAAAGAGGTTGGGAAAATCCGAAATTTGGAGAATGCCTTAAACGCAACACCACTGCAAGGCTCGATAGGGATTGGTCATACACGTTGGGCAACTCATGGTGAACCTAATAAAATGAATGCACATCCGCATGTTGACGGAAGTGGCGATATTGTTCTGATCCATAACGGGATTATTGAAAATTATGCGTCTTTGAAAACCATGCTTTCGGAAAAAGGCCATAAGTTTAAAACAGATACGGACACTGAAATATTGGCCCACCTAATTGAAGAGTTTTATGAAAAAGATTTAGAAAAAGCAATCCGCCAAGCATTGCACGAAGTAGACGGCACCTATGGTCTTGCAGTAATTAGCAAGCACGATCCTAATAAAATTTACGTTGCCCGTAAGGGAAGCCCAATTGTTATTGGTGTTGGAAAAGATGAGTATTTTGTTGCGTCGGATGTAACCCCGCTTGTGAATTATACTCGTGATGTGTTTTATCTTGAAGATTATGAAATGGCCATTATTTCTCCAACAGGTGTTAAGACAAAAACAATAGCAAACAAAAAAATTGAAAAGAAAACTGAGCGTGTAACATTTGAACTTGAAGCAATTGAAAAAGGCGGCTTCGATCATTTTATGCTCAAAGAGATTTATCAGCAGCCTGATACAATAATGGATGCTATGCGTGGCCGGATATTAAAAGATGAAGGTGTGGTAAAACTTGGTGGTCTTGAAAAAATTGAAGATCGTCTGGTTAAAGCAAACAAAATTGTATTTACCGCCTCAGGCACATCGTGGATTGCCGCCTTAATTGGCGAGTATCTGATTGAAGAGTTTTGCAGAATCCCTGTGGAAGTTGAGTATGCGTCTGAGTTTCGATATAGAAATCCGATAATAGATGAAAATGATGCGGTAATTGCCATTTCTCAGTCCGGTGAAACAGCAGATACTTTGGCTGCCCTGCGTGAAGGAAAACGAAAAGGTGCACTTGTGCTTGGTATTGTAAATGCGGTTGGCTCAACAATTGCCCGCGAGACGGATGCCGGTGTTTATATACATGCCGGGCATGAAATTGGCGTGGCCAGTACAAAAGCTTTTACTTCTCAGGTTACGGTTCTGGCACTGATCACCTTAATGATAGCACGCCGCAAAAATATGTCATCAGAGCTTGGTAAAGCGATGGTGGAGGAGTTGCTTAAAATTCCGGAAAAAGTTCAAATTATTTTACATCAAAATGATTATATCCGTGATTTTGCAAGGCGTTATAAAGATGAGCGTAATTTCCTCTATCTTGGCCGCGGTTATAATTTCCCGGTGGCATTAGAAGGCGCTTTAAAGCTAAAAGAAATATCTTACATCCATGCTGAGGGATATGCTGCTGCAGAGATGAAACATGGACCGATTGCCCTAATCGACAAAGATATGCCGGTTGTTTTCCTGGCTACTAAAGATGTTATTTACGATAAGGTGATTAGCAATATTGAAGAAGTAAAAGCCCGTGGCGGCAGGATTATTTGTATTGCCACACAAGGAGATGAAAAAATTCAGGAATACGCAGATCATGTAATTTATATTCCGGATACCTTGCGTGCATTAACACCGCTTCTCTCTGTAATTCCATTGCAATTACTTTCATACCATGTTGCTGTAATGCGCGGCTGCGATGTTGATATGCCACGTAACCTGGCCAAAAGTGTGACAGTGGAATAGGTTTGCATATCATTTAATAGAAAATATTTATTAATTAACCGCCTTTAATCTTTTGTGTTATGGGCGGTTTTTTTTATTCAAATTTAATCTTGGCATTGATTGAAAAACTTAAGTAAACTTGCCTAATTCACATCTACATAAAGACTTTTAATGAGGATTACATGAATAACTGGAAATTCTTTTTTCTTACTATTTTCCTTGTCTCTAATCTATTTGCTCAAAATGCCTCAACGCGTGAATGGACAATTTTTCAAAAAGGCGTTTCGGAGTACCAGAAAGGCAATTACGATAAAGCCCGCCAAAGCTTTAGCCTGATGATTAATAAACTTCCTAATAGTGCTTTGACAACTGCAAATTATTTGATGCTTGCTAAAACGAATTACAAATCGGGGGATTTTGAAGTTGCCTTGCAACAATGTGAAGAATTTAAAAAACGATTTCCTCAGAGCAAATATGTTGATGATATTCGTTATTTGATGGCTAACAGCTATTATCGTCAGGAGAGAATCGAAACCGCCGTAACGACATGGTTGAAAGCTGGTTTTAGTACAAGCAATCCTGTTTTACGCGAAAAAGTTTTAAGCCTTGCAGATGACGTGATTCGCTATAAAATGAATCGCCTAAGCGTAACAGCATTAAGTCAGCAATACCTCGGTTCACCAATAAACGAAGCATTTAAATTTCATTTGGCTGATGACAGCCACAGAACTGGCAACATCAGTTTTGCTAAAGAGGGATTGGTCGACTTACTTAATATTGCAAAAACAGATTATTACAGAAATAAGAGTCAGGAGCTGCTGGATCAAATTGAGGGTAAAGCTTCAAATGAAATTCACATAGCCGCTCTGCTACCGTTAAGTGGAAATAACGAAAAAGTTGGCAAAGCCCTTTTGAATGGATTCAATCTCGCAGTTAAAGAATTTAATAACGGCACATCTTCAAATAAAGTTGTAATAGATGAGTTTGACTATGCTTCAAACCTGTTGAATGCCCTTGAGCAGATAAAAAAAATCAGTAATGACCGGCAGCATACTTTTGTTTTTGGTCCGGTTGAAAATGATATAGTTGCAGCCGTTGCAGCAATTGCTGATTATGAAGGGATTACTATTGTCAGCCCAACAGCATCATCTGATCAAATAAAAAATGTTTCTGAAAACTGTATTAACCTTGCGCCAACAGTAAAAACAATGGCCGGCGTAATACAATCGTATGCTTATGATTCGTTAAAAATAAATCGCTTGGCGACATTTGCTCCGATTGACGACTATTTTTTAAACATGACCGAAGAGTTTGTCACTTTGTATCAGGAAAAAGGCGGCGTTGTGGCAACCCAGGAATGGTATTATCCTGGTGATCAAAATTATAAAAAACAATTTCGTAAGCTGAAAAGAGTCGGTCTTCGGTTGGCATTTAAAGACTCTCTTGTTTTAGATAATCCGGAAATCTCGGATAAATCTGTTGATTCATCATACGTCATTTATATGAAAGAGCAGCGGGAATTATTAAAAGAAACCAAAACTAAAATTGATTCGGCAGATATCCCTGTAACAACATTTGATGGTATGTTTGTACCGGTTTTTGAAGACGATATCAATTTTATTGCTTCGCAATTTGCCTTCTCAAATTTTCAAACTCAGTTATTAGGGAATTCAGATTGGTATAATAAAGATGCTTTGAAAAAAAATAGAAATTACGTAAACGGAATAGTTTTCGTTGCTGACGGATATCTTAATGAAGAGGGCTGGGATTACAGGCAATTTAGAAATAATTTTCGGAATACTTATCATGAAACGCCGGAAAAATTTGAACTAATTGCTTACGATAGTTTTAAGTTTCTTTCAAATACATTTGGAAAAACCAAGGTAAGCCGCAGCAATTTTCTGGAAAAAGTTGTACAGCTAAAACCGTATCAAGGCATTTACCGCAGTTTTGATATTGACCGGAGCCGGTCAAATAAATCGGTTAGAATTTTAAAATACATTTATGGTCAGGTAATTCCTGTAAAATAGTTTTATGATTAATGCCACTCAATTTTCATTATTTGATAATCAGCCGATTATTCATGCAAACTCTACCAGAGCAGGTGGCATGAGCGAGGGTACTTTTTCTTCTCTGAACCTTGGATTGAATACAAATGATAACCTTGAAAAAGTAAAACAAAATCGTACAATATTTTTCAATCATTTTAATTTAAATCAGAACAACCTGGTTTTTCCAGGACAGATTCATTCAGACCAAGTCAAAATTGTTGATCAACCGGGGATTGTTAGTGATTGTGATGCTTTAATTACATCAACTCCGGGACTTACTTTAACAATCCAGACAGCTGATTGCTTTCCATTATTTATTTATGACCCAATAAAACATATTTGTGCAATTGTTCATTCCGGCTGGCGTGGCAGTGCAAAAAATATTGCCTCTAAAACAATTCTTAAAATGCAGGAAAATTTTAATTCTAAAAGCAAAAATTTACTTATCGCCATTGGGGCGGGAATCCAGCAAAAAAACTACCAGGTTGATACGGCAACCGCATCTAATTTCTCTAAAAAATTCCTAATTGCAGATGGTGAAAACCATTATAAGCTAAGTGTTCAAGACGTGATTCTAAATCAGCTTTTAGAAATGGGCGTTTATGAGGAAAATATAGAAGCAGACAAAACCTGTACTTTTGAAGCTATTGAAAAATATTATTCTTTTCGCAGGGATGGAGCAAAGAGCGGGAGAATGATGGGTTTTATCGGTTTAAGATAAGAGTAAACAAGCGGGTTAAAGTAGAGACAGGTTATTGTTCTGCCTCTACTGAAATATATATGACACTATTTTGTGGTCATTGTAAAAACGCCATCCCAATCTTCCCCGGGATCATTAAATTTAAATTCAATACTACGTTTTCTATAAAGCTTTGATGGCGAATCTTCAGGGTTCAAATTCAGGCAAAAATCAAAGAAGTCGATAGCTTCATTCCATTTACGCTCACGATACGCCTGTACACCACGTTGATATACTGAAAGTAGTTCAATCTGTTTACTGTCCAGCGGTTTTGTCCGCTCACCGATTAACTCAAAAACTTCAACAGGTTTGTTTTTACCTTTTACACGAATCAAATCCAAAGGCCGTGTATAAAAATCATTTTTGACAAAATCGTTTGTAAATTCACTAATCATTATAAAGGTATCATAAACTTTATTGGCGCCTTCCAAACGGGCACCAAGGTTAACTGAATCACCCATAACGGTGTAGTCAAAAACAGTCTGGCTGCCCATGTTTCCAACAATTACGTTTCCGGTATTTATACCGATCCGCGCTTCCAATTCCGGGCGGCCTTCTGCTTTCCATTTTTTACGCATTTCGATCAGTTTTTCCTGCATTAAGAGAGCGGTCCGGCAGGCACAATGCGGATGATCTTCATAAGGAACCGGCATACCAAATTCGGCCATAATTGCATCGCCTTCATATTTATCGATAATGCCGTTATTTTCCAGAACTATATTGGTCATAGCCGTCAGGTATTCATTTAGCAGCACTACAAGTTCATGTGGAGTCAGTTTTTCTGACACAGTTGTAAATCCGGCCACATCAGAAAACATTACCGTTACAACTCTTTCTTCTCCGCCTAATTGTAATTTATCAGGATTGTTCATTAGTTCCTGCACTACTTTTTCCGGTACATAATGTGCAAAGGCTCCACGGAGAACTTTCTTTTCTTGCTGTGTTTGCAAATAGTGGTACAAAGTATGGCCAACATAAGAAAATGCTATAACTAAAACCGGGTTTACTATTTCCAGCACTAAATTGTTTTCAGTGAACAGGTAAATCGAGAAGAGAACAAACCCAATAATAAAAATGATAGTTGCAATGGAGGACCATAATGTTGGCAGAAAACGTGTTATTAAATAAGTAATAATAACAAGGATCAACATAATAACCAGGATTGTTGTCTGGGGAAGCTGATGTAGAAAATTTTTGTCCAGTACAGTTTGAATAGCGTTTGCGTGTAACTCAACACCCGGCATTTCGATTGGGTTTGCGTTGCCGGCGCTGTCTTTTACAGTTAAAAAAGGTGTTGGGAAATTATCATGGAGCTCAAACATGGTAGCACCGATCAGTACAATTTTATCTTTTAAATCACCGGAGTATTTCAAACCCGGGGGAATTCCAAAATCAACATCGCCAGGATCAGAAAAACTATCCATATCAAAATCTTCATGTAGATCAAAATCTTCATCATCTACAATTTCGTCAAAGGAGTAATCCTGAAAAGAGTAAGCCGGTCCATGAAAATTTATTAGCATACCGCTATCAGAAAATTTTGGAATATTCAAAGTATCAAATGCGAAATATTCCTGTTCCGATCCGATTATTAAGGAGTCTGAATTTCCATAGTAATGTTTTAAAACAAGCGCCGCAAAAGAAGCATAGATGGAGTCGTTATAGCTATCAGCAAAACGATATTTTCTGTAGAAGCCATCAATATCAGATTCAACAGCCACCAAGCCCCATGGTGCTTTTCTAAATTTGTGATATGGAGGGAATTCGGTTACGTCCCCAATTGTAGAACGCAACATTTTTCCAACCAACACAACATTTTCATACTTTTCCAATGCGCGCGCAAGCTCATCATCGCTCTCAGCACTGTCCGGTTGGGCCTTGTCCAGCATAACATCAATTCCAATTACCTTTGCACCGGCTTCATTCAGGTTTTGAATAATTGAGGCATAATATGCCCTTGGCCATGGCCAGCGATGCCTCAAAGTGCCATCAGACTGATCATCAATTTTTACAATTACGATTGGGCTTTCCTCAATATCCAATGGTCCCCGAATATCAAAACGCATATCAACAAGTTTTAGCTCTAAAGAGTTGATCGTATTTGTAAAGCTGAGCATGTAGGCCAGCAAAATTGCGCCTAAACTAATTCCAATAACAATCCAAAATGAGGTTTTTTCCTGAGATTGTGCCATGATGTAAACTCACTGTTTTTGTAAGTTGAGGGGTATTAAAAATAGCCAAATCGTCATGCTGAACTTGATTCAGCATCCAAAAAAATTAGGATTTCGAAACAAGTTCGGAATGACGATTGTGCTTTGTAGTATTAAAAAGTAACGTCGTACCGCGTGCTCAAGATCATATCTTTATAATCGATTGTTTCTCCTGTAGTGATGCTAATTCTGTCACCAAAATCAATATAATCAAAGCGTAAAGAAAAGTTACCATATGTAAAAGAATTTAAGTATAAACCGGCGGTATAGTTTATTCTGTTATATTCACTGGCTGAATTACCATTATCAACCTGGCTTAAAGCAAAATTGAAAAAGGGTCTCATATCCATATCGGCAGCAACTTTTTTGAATTTATATTCAAGGTTTGCATAATATCGGGAAATATTATTCTCTGTTGTAATACTTGTTTTCTCTCCAATCAAAGAAGTAGTTTGAGAAAAGCCGATTCTGCTTGTAAATGGAATTGCAAATTGATTTTTAATTGAAAGACTTAACACTTTGAAGTCAGAGTTTGTAGATGTTGTCCCTGTTGTACTATCAGTTAACTGAATTTCGCGGGTTATATTATCATCTCTAACAATATTTGAAACACTAACAGTTGCTGTATTTTTTACACTTCCTGTGTGAAAGGAGTAATTTGAAGAAACGCTGACCCGTTGAGTAGAGTTATCCTCAGCATTTACTGCTACATCCTCTGCATCTGCATCGTTTTTTCTTGATTGGTTTCCATATGATAATGTTATGCTTGGTAGTGACTGCATGGGGAAATAGGAAAGGGATACTCCAAGGTCGCTGTTATCCGTTTCCGCATCTTCTTGTGAAAGGTTATCTTTATAAGAATTAAAATAAAGATTTAAAAAGACCTGGTTATTTGCGAGACGAATATTGTCATTAATAAACAAGCCTCTAATTCCACGCAAAAGGTACGGATTTCCTGGAGTAACATAATCAGATTCGATATTTTTAAAACTAAATTTAAAATGATTATTAAAATAGTTTAAATACGTATCAAATTGCATAGCTAACGCAGGAAATGGGGCTAAACCTTGAGAAATAGTTAAGAATCCTGTTGACTCAAGTAAGTTAACAAATGGTTCTACCTGATCTTTTTGACTTTTAGAAAAATCCAATTGTTCAGCCAAACTATCAAAATCTACTTTACTTGAAGCATCTTTATTTGCAATACTTGCCTGAAAACTTCCTGCAAAGCGGATACGATTATTGTCAAAATTCAAGCGAAGTGTTGTACCTAAAACCAATGATTCTGTTGGGTTTGCGCTAACTTTGACTGTTGTATCACCCAGTGTTGCCCGTGTAAAAAGTTTTGTATTCTTTATCGAGTTAGGATCTTCTTTACCGTTTATCAAATTGAGACCCCAACTTACATGCTTACCAAAATTAAATACAGGACGTACAGCCAGAAACGTTTCTTTAAATGTTCCAAAATTAGCTGTTATATTATCGCCGGTTTCATCTGGAATAATTTTTCCTTCTACGGCACTTGCTGTTTGGCCTGTGGAAACATCCAAATCAAACCAGGGACTGTTTAACCCAATTCCAAAACCAAGAATACGACGGTTCCAGAAAGTCAGCTGGTCATAATCACCGGTTAAATCCCCACCTTTTAAATAGAGACGTGTTCGTGGGCTAAAATTATAAGCAACAAGGGCACCAAAGCGGTTTGGACTTTGACTGCTGTAACCATCCGTAGAGCTTCCTGTGGCTTTAAGCCGGAAATCCCATTCGTTATAGTTTGCATCCCAATTAACACCGCCACGGAAATAATTGTTAGATTCATCAGATATGTTTTGATAGCGGTTATCAAGATATACATTTGTTTTTTGCTTAAAGCCATCTTCTTCTGTACCACCGCTCGTTATTCTATAATTCCATTCCTGTTTATTGAGCAGATTACCACTGGAATCGAAAATTTTAAATTCAGCATTGTGACTCCCGGTACGCATTGTCTTTGGAACAAGGGTATACAGATTCGCATCTTGCTGAAGTTGACTGGTTACGTCAATCCCATCGATGAGCAAACGGGTTCTGGCATGATCAACATCTGCATTTTGGTTTGGAATTGAGACAGCAATTAAAAACTCATCCTGTGGAACTATTTCTCCTTCTTCCGGGCTGAGAACTATTACCTCTTCCTGGTTCTGAAAGACACTTGTAAAATTGGATGCAACCAGCTCAAAGCTTAGTGGATTTTGCTGAGGCGAGAATTGAGGATAAGTAATCACTTCACCTGCCAATGTTTGCATGGCAAAATAATAATCTATTTTCCCTGCAGGCAATTTATTAGTCGCTACTTCTGAGAACAGCGTATAACCTTGTTCTTTAAGCGGCTGTGACTGGAAATCCGATGCGCCTTTAGCGCGATAAAAAAGACGTCCCTCATAAAAATCTGCATCACTGGAAATCAGGTTTAATTCAAAATGGGCTTTTTCCCCTTGAACAACAGGATCCAATTCCGTGTGTATAACAGTTGCAGTAAGTGCAAAACCAAATTGTATTGCAAATAAACAAATCACGATACTAAATAAATAGCGTTTGCTCATCATAAACTCCTGGAGATTGTTAATTCTGAGTATTATTTTGCTTTAAATTTTAAAACCTTTTTATTGCCGGATTCATCTTCAAACTCAAACTCAAAATCATCTGGGACATCATCATCGCCATCAGATGGTTTTTCTCCGGCTTTAGTTTTTCTTACGACAGGTTTACTGTTTTTTGATGTAACTGAACCTGTTTCACCGGCTTTTAGTAATGCAGATCCGGCATCGTTTGTTAACTCAACAACTCCTTCTTCACCAAAATAAGTTGTACCACCCTTAAATTTTTGGAGAGTCCAGAAAGCGGTTCCTTTTACAGACGCCACCGAAGTTGGTGTTGTTACTCTAAAAGAGCTTTTTTGCTTGGTAATTCTGGAAAATATTGAACCAACTTCAACAAATATATTTTTTGTAACAGAGCTTTTTTCTTTTTTTGTATTGATTGTTAGGGTTGAGTTTGGCCTAACACGAACAAGGCTGTTGTCATCAATAAATTTCAATGCCATCCGGCCTTTTTTACCTGTTGTGATTTTATCACCATCAGTTAATCGGGTGCCGCGTTTTGCTTTTAACGATTTTCCTGTTTTTGCATTTTTAATGGTTATGTCGCCTTTGGCTTTTATAACAATCGCAGATGGATCGGCTGCAATAAGGGAGCCTGCAAACAATATCACCATCAATAGCGGAAGAATTCTTTTTAAGTTTTTCATCGATGTCTCCTAATTGCTGCTTCTAATAGTTAAATCATAAATCTCTTTTTCCTGATTGCGATACTTCTCGATATATTGATATAATTCTTGTGTTGATATTGTTGATCCGTTTACGCGGATGGTTGAAAGACCGTAACCATCAAGCTGCCGGATAATGGTATCAGCATTATTACCCAATAATTGCTTTAGTAACTGCTCAAGCTCTTGCTTTGCCATGTTTTGCATGCCAAGGGCCTGGGATGGATCAACAAGAGTAAATTCCCATGGTTCACTGTTTAGTGCATTTTCTCCCGAAGAAGTATTTATAAATGAGCGTACCAGCCAAACATAGGTTTTACCAAATTCCAATGGCAGTGCATTAAAGTCAGGATATTGTACAGAGAGTGTTGATATTCTTTCTGATTCCCAAATTGGTTGGGAATTTAAAATATCTTCAACAGTAGAAAATTCACTTTGTTTTTTAAATACTAGAACTTGGTATTCACCACTATTTCCATTCCATTGAAGGATAGGTTGCTCGGAATAAATATCATATGTAAAGCCAGAGTTTAATAAGACACCTGGTGTGATCAGATTAATTAATGTAGGGTTGGTCACAATTATTTGGATATTGGCAGTAACTGCAGTCACAGCAGTATGAGTACTTGTTTCCTGCGTCTTAGGATCTGTATACGTATACTGCATCGAGCTTTTCAAAGTATATAATCCAACCGGAATTTGGCTAGTTGCAACAATTTCGTCTTGAAGATCGGAGGCATTTGGATCTAAATTACTGTCATTAACTCCAATTGTAGTTTCAATATCACGGTTCGAAATGGCCCATCTAGTTTGGTTCGAGGGTATTTGGAATCCATTTGTTAAAATTGTTGCCAAAGTTTGATTATTGTTCTGGACAAGTTCGATGTTAATAAACATTACATTTACTTCACCAACTCTTTTATTAATCTCAATTTCAAATAAATCTTCAACTGCACCGACATTGAGGAAATCAAAATCAGCTACAAATATGGATCGGTAATCAGCAATCCCTCTGTCATTTAACTGGAGAACAACAGGGACTGATGTTGTGTCTTGGGAAAATGAGTGTGTAGATAAAAAGACAATTCCCAAGATAAAAAATTTTACAATCTTAAAATGATTCATGTTACATCTCCTATTTTTATTTACTTAGAGAGAGAATCGTATTATTCTGTGGTTTATTAAATGACACCCATCACACAGCAAGTAAAATGTGATATCGGTCGATTATACGTTTATGTATATTAGAAATCAATTATTAATGTGATCCTGATGACAATCTATAATAAAGAAGTTGAAGATAAGAACTAACAAATATAAATGTTGTCAGTGTCTCTGATTAATCGTACCATCGTATCGGAATAAATCGCAATTACACGAGATATTAAATTTGTTTTTTGGCTTATATATTGCAAAAACTTCCTGTCATGTTTTTTTATCGAATGAGGCAATAAAGACTTTAACATACATTACACCGGAAACTATTATAGCCGCAATCGCCAAATAAATAGTATATTCAAAAAATAATTTCCATCCTGCCATAAAACTAATAATTGCCACAGCAATTAAAGTGACGCTAATCTTACCTGGCCAATTAGATGATGTGATTAACTTGTTTTTATCATAAATAAGTAAAGCCCCAATAACGATAAAAACATCCCGAATAACGATAAAAAGAGTTAACCACAGTGGAAATCCTTGATAGTAATTAAGCGCAATTACAAGGGCACCGATATGAATCTTATCAGCGATCGGATCCAGGATTTTCCCTAAATCACTAACTTGGTTTAATTTTCGCGCAAAAAAACCATCGGCCCAATCCGTAAAACCACCTACAAACGAGAGTGCAATAAGCCATCCATTTTCATTAATTGCTATTAAATAAACTGCAGGAGCAGCTAAAATAATCCTGAGAAATGAAAGAGAGTTGGATAAATTAAAATCTTTTTTTGTGATTAATTCCATGTAATTAAAAATGGCATTAACGCCAATGGCTGGTTTTGAAATCTTGTTAAAAGAGTTGTTTCTGTTTGCTGTAAAATCGAATTAAATGAAGTATTCATTGATACCATGCTATACAATTCTGTAAAAAAATCTTTTTCTTTTGGATAGTAGCTCAAACGTACAGATTCTTCTTCGTCAATTTGTGCCATTTTTTTAGCTAAATCAATTGCATCATAAAATGATCCGGTTGAATCTATCAACCCGTTTTGGTATCCCTGAATTCCGCTCCAAACCCGGCCCTGTGACAGAGCATCAGTCTGGTCATAAGTAAGACCTCGGCTATCAGCAACTTTTGTTACAAAATCTTTATAAAAATCTTCGATGAGGCTTTGCATTACTTTTCTTTCAGAATTACTCCAAAGAGAATTTGTCGAAAACAACCCGGCATTTTTACCTCGATGTAGTCGTTCATAGCCAAGCCCGACTTTTTTATACAAACCTTCAGTACTAAATTTTCCGGCATAAATGCCAATTGATCCTATTAAACTCATTGGGCTGTTTAAAATTGTATCAGCTGCCATGGCAATATAATAACCTCCGGAAGCGCCATAATCTGAAATCGATGCAACTACTGCTTTCTTTTCACTGGCTTCTTTGACCGCTTTCCATATTATATTTGCGGCGATTGCTGATCCTCCGGGACTATCAATCCTTAGGATTATTGCTTTTGTATAACTGGATTTTGCCGCAGATCTGATATTTTGGGAGATTGTGTTTGCTCCGGCAAGTTTACCTAAAATAGGATCATCAACATCGTTGCCACTGGAAATAGTCCCTGAGATGTGAATAACTGCAATTCTTGATTTAGTTCTCAACCCGAGGGAACTAACCGGGATAGAGCTATAGGTTTGGCCACTTATCTTTGCAGGGGGAGAGTTATAATAATCTAATATTTGTACAATCTCATTTTTAAACGAAGTTCCATCAACCAGACCATTAGCTAAAGCGCTCTTTCCTGTAAAGCCGGTTTGGTTATTGATCAAATCTCTAACTTTGTCCTCAGACAGGTTTCTTCTTTCTGCGATATTGGTAATAATAAAACTATAAAATTGATCCAAGATATCATTAAGTACTAAGCTTTGTGCAGGAGAAATTTTGTCACGGGTATATTGATCCGGTGCATTTTTAAATTGGCCGACATGTACAAAATCAGCTTGAATTCCAACTTTATCGAAGAAACCTTTATAGAACGTAAGCTCACTACCAACACCGGTAATAAAAAGATTACTATTCTCTGGCATAAAAACAGAATCGCAGGCAATGGCCACCAGGTATTCTCGGGTCATTGCAAATTCCAGGTAGGCATATATTTTTTTACCACTTTCCCGGTAAGTATCAATAAGTTTTTGTAATTCTTCTACTTTTGCATACCCGGTCTGCAGAAACCCAAGATTTAAAATAACTCCGTTTATTCTATCATCAACGGCGGCTTTTTCCAGGTTATCTCGTATTTTTTTTAGATCAAGTCTGCTGCTGCCTGTAAACTCTTCTAAAGAGCTTGGCGCTACATATTCAGGAATACTGCCACCGATACTCATGTGCAGATATGAGTTGTCTTCAATAATAGGTTCAGAATCAGATAATATCCCGATCATTAAAAACAGAAAGAGAAAAAGGATTAAAAAACCGGATAATAAAACGAGTAAATATTTTAGAAAAGACTTCATAGAATGTTAATTGTATTTTTCGCATTAGTCCGCTAAATATCCTGGACTAATGCGAATTAAATGAGTTTATTTTCGAGAGTATTTAAATGGAATTATAATGACGTTAATACACCGGCGATAGTTGCAGTCATCATTGTTGCAATTGAACCACCTAATATTGCTTTCATTCCAAGCATTGCAATGTCAGATTTTCTCTTTGGTGCAATTCCGCCAATTCCACCAATTTGAATGGCGATGGATGAGAAGTTAGCAAAACCGCATAAAGCATAAGTAGAAATAATAACGGCCTTGTCACTTAGAACTCCTGCCGGAATCTGTGATAGTTGTAAATAAGCAACAAATTCATTTAAGGTTACTTTAACACCAATTAATGAGCCGACTTTTATTGCATCTTCCCAGGGAACACCAATTATCCAGGCTATGGGGCTTAAAACATAACCTAAAATTATTTCAAGAGTTATTGGTTCTCCAGCCGCTGTTGTTATTCCAAACAAGTCGGTAATTATACTGGATAAACCATAGTTGATCATCGCGATTAGGGCGATAAAGGCTAATAACATACCAGCAACATTTAATGCAAGGCTTAAACCATCAGCTGCTCCGGTGGCAGCAGATTCAATAACATTTGATGCATTTTTTTCAACTTCAATTTTTACCTCGCCCATAGTTTTTGATTCTTCACGCTCTGGGACAAGAATTTTAGCAATGATAATAGTTGCCGGTGCGGCCATAATACTTGCTGAAAGCAAATGTTTGGCATAGAAAAGTTGAAGAGCAGGGTCTGATCCGCCAAGTAGACCAACATAAGCGGCTAACACACCACCTGCGATTGTGGCCATTCCACCAACCATCATTGTAAACAGTTCTGATTTTGTCATGGGATCTATGTAGGGTCTGACAACCAACGGGGCTTCTGTTTGTCCAATAAATACGTTGGCTGCAACAGAAATTGATTCAGCACCACTGATTTTCAGAAGTTTAGCCATTACCCAAGCCATTGCCTGAACAATTTTTTGCATAATCCCAAGGTGGTACAAAACAGACATTAGCGAAGAAAAGAAAATAATTGTTGGAAGTACCTGGAAAGCAAAAAGAAAACCATTACCCATGTTTTGCATACTTTCAGGGAAAACTTTATCAAAAATTTCCTGGTTCGCCAATGGACCGAAAATAAACGCAGAGCCTTCGTTGGTAAAAGAAATTATTTTTACAAAAATTTGCCCAATGAAATCAAAAACATCCGATCCCCAACTAGTCTTTATTACAAAAAACGCAAATACAATTTGCATTCCTAAACCGATTGCTGCCTGAACCCAGTTAATAGATTTTTTATTGTTGGAAAACGCAAAGGCGATGGCAATAAGTACTGCAAGTCCGGTAAATCCAAATGCGATATCAGCAATCATTTTTTCTCCTTATGATTGGTTGGTGGCTCGTAACAATTTCTGCAACGGGCTTCATAAAACTCTCCGGCACCAACAACAACCTTGTCTTTTTGATTTGAGGTTCTTTGTGTATGGTTTGCAGGGTTGCCACAAATAACACAAATGGCATGTGTTTTGGTAATATACTCTGCAATAGCCAATAGATCAGGTATAGGCTCAAATGGAACACCGCGATAGTCCTGATCTAAGCCGGCAATAATAACTCTTTTACCCATATTGGCTAAAGTCTGGCATACTTTGATCAATGATCTATCAAAAAATTGCGCCTCATCAATTCCAACAACTTGAGATTCCAAAGCCAATGATAATATTTGTTTCGGTTTTGAAATCGAATGAGATGGGATTTTTTGCATATCGTGCGAAACAATTTCAATCTCGCTATAGCGTTTATCTATTTGCGGTTTAAATAATTCAATTTTCTGGCGGGCAATCATCGCCCTGCGCATCCTGCGAATAAGCTCTTCGGTTTTTCCGCTGAACATACTTCCGCAAATTACTTCAATCCAGCCGGTGTGCTGTTTTAAAACATTCATTAAGCTGTTTAAATTCCTTTTTGTGTTTTATTTAGCGTTTATGAGGTCTTTTATTTTGGTTGTAAGAATGTCAATAGCTACAAAATTTTTACCACCCCGCGGGATAATAAGATCAGCATGACGTTTGGAAGGCTCTATAAATTGAAAATACATAGGCCGGACTGTTTCCATATATTGCTTAATTATTGAAGGAACATCTCTGCCACGTTCAGATATATCTCTTTCCAATCGGCGTATAAAACAAATATCAGGCATTGTGTCAACAAAAACCATAATATCCATGATATTCCTTAACGATGGTTCATTTAAAATTAATATTCCTTCAAGAATTATAACACGGTGTGGGTCGACTGTTTTTGTCTCAGATAATCTGCTATGAGTTTTATAGTCGTATATCGGGTGTGATATACTGTTTCCTTTTAATAGCTCGCTTAAATGGTAAGATAGTAGTTGATGATCAAATGCATCAGGATGATCAAAATTCTTTCCGGTTCTTTCATCGAAGGGGATGTTTGTAAGATCTTTATAATAGGAGTCTTCTTGGATCATCGTTACTTTTGATGACCCAAATTGATCCATAATTGTATTTGCGATAAGGGTTTTTCCGGAACCAGATGCCCCGGAAATGCCGATTAATATACCTTTTTTCATTTTCTATTTAGTTGGGATTCTTCAAATGCAACAGGAAGTAAGTCTTTAATTTTATATGTTTTATATTTTTTCCCGTCGGTTAAAATAACATCCAAGTCTTCGGCGTAATCGTATAGTAATTGCCTGCATGCACCGCATGGCGAACAAAACTCTGCTTTTTCTGCAAAAATAGCAATTGATGAAAACTTTGTTTTTCCATCTGATAACGCTTTGACCAATGCAACACGCTCAGCACAAATAGTTAGGCTATAAGAACTGCTTTCAATATTACATCCGGTAAATATTTGTTGATCTTCGGTAAGTAGAGCAGCGCCTACACGAAAATTGGAATATTTTGCCTGAGAATGTTTAACTGCTAATTTTGAGCTTTCAATTAATTCAGATATTTGTTTATTCACTTTAACCTATGGCTTTGTTAAAAGGGCAGATCATCTTCTTCTTCCGCGGCGGGTTCTGGCGGAGGAGCAGGTTTTTTCGATTCTTGAGGAGCTGACCCTCCAGATGGTGGTGAATAACTTTCATCTCCTTTTGCCCCAATCATTTGTAGATCGGAAACAACAATCTCAGTTTTATATTTTTTTTGACCTTGCTGATCTTCCCAGCTACTAGTTTGCAGACGACCTTCAATGTATAATTGCTTCCCTTTTTTTAGGTATTCTCCGGCAATTTCTGCCGTTTTTCCAAAAGCAATCAGGTTGTGCCATTCAGTTTTATCAACCCATTCTCCATCTTGTTTTTGGCTGTGATTTGTAGCCATTGAAAAACTTGCTATTGCTGTTCCACTTGGAGCATAGCGCATTTCAGGATCTTTTCCTAATCGTCCTAACAAAATAACTTTATTCACACCACGTGCCATAGGTCACTCCTTTTGGTTAGGTTGGGGGTAAAAAAAACCCCGGATTTAATAATCCGAGGCTTTAAAATTACACAATTTTCGAAAAAATACAAATTGAATATTTTAGAAATACAAGCTTAATTGTTGTCACCTTTATCTTTTTTTACAGGTGGTCCTGGAGGAGGGATTGGGCAAATTGATGCGTATGTATTATTTGCATTTTGGTTTACGTTAGTTGCTGCAGTATTAACAACTGCCATCGCAATTGCAAATGTAAAAATCATCGCTACGATCAAGCTGGCTATCTTCTTCATAATAATTCTCCTAAAAATGATTATTTTGGTTGTTTTATGGTATTATTATTTTTTTGATTTATTTTATGCGAATCGGGGATTTTATATTCTTTCGCATGGCTGGTTTTTTTGTACAAATGAGGATAATTGGTTTCAGCGTACGAGCGCACTACACCAATAAAAGAAATCAACTGAAGCAATGTAAAAAAAATCAATACAACAACAAGTAGTGACTTAATTTGCCGTACCACTGCTATACTCCTCAGGTTACCTGAGTCCGTTCAGATACGAAATTTCCTGAAAAAAAAGATAAGAATATTTGATTAGTTAGGTGAGAAGAAATATACAACGGATATCTTTAAATGCAATATGCAAAATGCATAAAATTTAACTTTTTTAAAGATTTTATTTGGTGGCTATTTTAAATGAAGGAAAAGGTACTGTAGTGTGCATTTTTTTTACAAGATTACTGAACTTGTTTCAAGCGTTCATTTTTGTCTGCCAAACTCAATCCTTCAATTAGTTCGTCAATATCTCCTTCAATCACACGGTCTAATTTATAAAGAGTTAGGTTTATTCTGTGGTCGGTTACACGTCCCTGAGGAAAATTGTATGTTCTGATTTTAGCACTTCGGTCACCACTGCCTACCATAGATTTCCTTTGTTCAGCAACAGCATTATGTTGTTCTGAGAGCGCAATATCCAATAAACGAGTTCTTAAAACTTTTAGGGCTTTATTCTTGTTTTTTAATTGTGATTTTTCATCCTGGCAACTTACAACTAACCCAGTTGGGATATGCGTAATTCGTACTGCAGAGTCTGTAGTGTTAACGCTTTGCCCTCCAGGACCGCTAGACCTGTATACATCAATACGCAGTTCATTGGGATCAATTTCTACATCTACTTCCTCGGCTTCAGGTAAAACCACAACAGAAACAGCAGATGTATGTACCCTCCCCTGAGTTTCTGTATCCGGAACACGTTGAACCCGATGAACCCCGCTTTCAAATTTTAAGGCACCATACGCATTTTCTCCTTCGATGGAAAAAATAACTTCCTTAAATCCTCCGCGTTCAGAAACATTTGAACTCATTGGGTCGGTTTTAAATCCATTTGTTTCACAAAATTTGCTATAGAGCCTGTATAAATCTCCGGCAAAAATAGCAGCTTCGTCACCACCGGCACCAGCCCTTATTTCCATGATTGCATTTTTGTGATCATCCGGATGTTTAGGGATTAATAAAATTTTCAGATCATCTTCATATTTTTGTATTTCTTCTTTTAGCTCATCCTGCTCCAGGCTGGCAAGTTCAACCAGTTCTTCGTCATCATTGGCATCAATTATTTCCTGGTTTCCAGAAAAGTTGTTTAACGCTGAAAGATAAGGTGTACCTTTTTCCATAATTTTTGACAGATCACTATGTTCTCTTGAAAGATCGCGGAATTTTCTTTGATCTGAATGAACAGCAGGATCGGAAAGTTGATCATTCAGATCGTTCAAGCGATCTTCAATATTTTTTATTTTATCTTTCATAATTATAACTTTTTTTGAGGCCTGTATTAAATAGGTGTGTATAAAAATCTAAAAGTTTATATAAAAAAAAACGGAATGATAGAACTATCACTCCGTTAAAACTAAAAAAATCAATGCTATTTGCGATTGTATTTTTTCATAAATTTTTCAACCCGTCCTGCAGTATCTACAAGTTTTTGCTTTCCTGTAAAAAATGGATGAGAAGCACTCGAAAGTTCAACTTTTATCAATGGATATTCATTTCCATCTTCCCATTTTACAGTTTCATTTGAGGTCGCAGTTGAGCGGGTTAAAAAAGAAAAATCTGCAGATGTGTCGCTATAAACTACATAGCGGTAATCCGGGTGTATACCCTTTTTCATTTATTCCTCCAAAGTAACAAAGTCGCCAAATATAATAAGTATTAAAGGAAAGTTCAAGACTTTATTTACGAACTCATGGATCGTAGAAAATCTTTGTTGTCTTTTGTCTCCCGCATTTTATCCAACAAGAATTCCATTCCTTCAACAATATTCATCTCGTTAAGAAGCTTGCGCAATATCCAGATTCTTGAAAGTTCTTCTTTTGTAAGTAGTAATTCTTCTTTACGAGTACCGGATTTGTTAATGTCAATAGAAGGAAAGATACGTCTGTCGGAAAGACGCCTATCCAGAACAAGTTCCATATTACCTGTTCCTTTAAACTCTTCAAAAATAACTTCATCCATTCTTGAGCCTGTATCGATTAGAGCGGTTGCAATAATTGTAAGACTGCCGCCTTCTTCAATATTACGGGCTGATCCAAAGAAACGCTTTGGCTTCTGCAGTGCATTTGAATCTACACCACCGGAAAGTATTTTCCCACTATGAGGAACAACTGTATTGTGTGCCCTGGCAAGACGTGTAATACTATCCAAAAGGATGACAACATCTTTATTGTACTCAACAAGTCTTTTCGCTTTTTCCAGAACCATGTCAGCAACCTGAACATGTCGTTCAGCAGGCTCATCAAATGTGGAACTGACCACTTCCGCATCTACGGAGCGCTCCATGTCGGTTACTTCCTCTGGACGCTCATCGATAAGCAGAACCATCAGTTCAACTTCCGGTTGGTTTTTGGTAATGGCATTAGCAATTTTTTGAAGCAGAATTGTTTTACCTGTTCTTGGCTGTGCTACAATTAACCCACGCTGGCCTTTGCCAATTGGATCGAGCAAGTTCATGATGCGCATGGAATAATCGTTGCGGATAGTTTCAAGCTCAAGTCTTTCTTCAGGATAAAGTGGCGTAAGTGTATCAAAAAATTTACGTTCCCGAGCACGCTCCGGGCTTTCAAAATTTACTGCTTCAACCCTTAGCAGGGCGAAAAAACGCTCATTGTCTTTTGGCGGTCGAATTTGTCCGGTAACGGTATCGCCGGTTCTTAGACCAAATCTTTTTATCTGGGAAGGCGAGATATAAATATCATCCGGCCCGGGTAAATAACTATAGTTTTGTGACCGCAGGAATCCATAACCATCGGGTAAAATTTCCAAAACACCCTTTGAAAAGATTAAGCCCTCCTGTGCGGTTTGTTCTTCCAGAATGCGGAAAATGAGTTCTTGTTTTTTTAAACCGGAAAAACTGGAAACATTCAGCTTTTGGGCAATCTCCGTAAGTTCGGTGATTTTTTTATCTTTTAAAGATTCAATGTCTAACATGGGTTGGGCCTTTCGGATTTGAAAATTGTGTATTTCTTTGAGATGTGTTTTAAAATATTTCTAAATTTTTATTTATAAGCTCAGAGGATTTGTAACGGGATATGATTTAAGAAAGCGCATAAATTTAGTTTACTAAAATAACTAAGTCAACTTTTAATCAATGAACCAACCAAATAATGGCTCCCAAGCGCAATCAGCGTGTCATCCGCATTTAAGTCTTTTTTACACGTTTCGTAAGCAGTGCGCAAATCTTTAATAAATTTTACCTTTTGATGTTTCTCCCCAATTAAGCGGGTCAATAATTCTCCATCTTGTTTTCGAACGGTTTCAGGTTCAGTCACAACAATCTTTCTAAAATTTCCACTTAGGTAGTGGCAAATTGATTTTGCGTCCTTATCATTTACAATTCCTAAAAGTAAATCAGTTGTATGTGGATTAATAATTTTTAAAAGTGAATCCAGTGTTGTTTTGATGCCATCAAAATTATGGCTAACATCTAAAATAATTGTTGGCTTTGTCTGGATAACCTGAAGTCTGCCGGGCCAGCTAATTTTTGTTAATCGTGATTTGATTTTCTGTGAATTAAAGTTTAAATGTTTTGATTGGCAATACTTCTTCACCACCAAAAAGGCCAGGGCAATATTTTCAACCTGGTATGTTGCTGGTGTTGGTATTTTCAAAGACTGGCTTTCATTCGCCCCCAAATCATTCAGTCTAAATGTTATATTTGTCAAACTTCGTTCAACAATTTCGGCCTGAATATAATCATTCAAAAACAGCACTTTATTTGATTTATCTGCCTTCGATAAAAAAAGTTGATTCACTTTTTCATCCTGTTTGGCAACAAAAATGGTGCTTCCCTTTTTTATAATGCCGGCTTTTTCTGAGGCGATTGAAAGTAGATCATTTCCCAATTGTTTTTGATGGTCAAATCCAACAGGTGTCAAAACTACGCTTTGCGGCTGCAAAATATTTGTGGAGTCAAGCCGTCCTCCAAGCCCGGTTTCAATGACAGCAACATCAATATTTTCATCAGAAAAATATTTGAAGGCCAACAAGGTTGTTGTATCAAAAAAAGTTGCTTTTAAATTATGGACGAGTTTCTTTGTTTGCTGCCAGAAATCAATTATGTAGTCTTCACTAATTAAATCATCATTTATTCTAATCCGCTCACGGAAATCTTTGAGATGCGGACTTGTTGAAAGCCCTACTTTTAATCCAAGAGCCTGCAGCATTTGAGCAATATAAAATGCGGTTGATCCTTTGCCGTTTGTCCCGGCAATATGGATACTTGGAAATTTTTTCTGTGGATTGTTAAAATGATTCGCCAGGGTTGTGATATTGTCTAGCCCAAGTTTTATGGCATATTTTTGCAGATCGAAAAGTTCTATTGTGGTTTGTTTATAATTCATAAAGGAAAGTTAGAATTCTTGATTGTCATTCAGAGCAAAACGAAGTGCTGCGAAGAATCCTAATGTTTCAAGTAATAATTGAACTATGAGGCGATCCTTCACATGCGTTCAGGATGACAGTTTATTTACTAAATTATTTTTCCGAGGATAAATCCAATCACTATGCCGACTAGTAAAACAACGGTTAAAATCCGGTAGTTGACCACATCTTTGCTGTAGCCTTTTTTTATTGCCACGATAGAAACAAAATAACCCAGTGCATTAATCAGCCAAAAAAGAGGCAATGCCAGCACTTTGGCAATAATAGGTCCAACCAGCGGTACCAATCCGATAATATTTATTAAACCAATAAAGGCCTGTGAAATAATACCAAAAATGACTACAGATCCGCCAATTACGGATTTATCAACATTAAAGTGAATGGCGACTATTACAAAAGTTACGAGTAAAACCCAGGCAACAATTGTTTTCCAGAAAGCCTGAAAAAAGAGCTTGAACGAAAGCGTATAATGTTTTAATTGCTCAAGATTGTTTGTATTGGGCATAAGGTTTTATGCAGGGGCAATGTTGGACTGTACCTGGTCACCGGTTTGGCCAAAACGCCGTTCCCGTTCAAGAAAATTCCAAACAGCATCGATAAGGTCGGGTTTGCCGAACTCCGGCCAGGGCGTTTGCGTTACATAAATTTCTGAATATGCTATCTGCCATAATAAAAAATTACTGATCCGGTTTTCACCACCGGTGCGGATAATCAAATCAGGGTCGGGTTGGCCTTTTGTATCCAGCTCTTTGGAAATGATCATGTCATTTATATCATCCGGCTGTAGGTCACCCTTTTTTACATGCTGAGCCAGTTTTCTGAAGGCATCAATCAATTCCTGGCGGCCTCCATAGCTAAGCGCAACATTTAAAATAAGTCCTGTGTTTCTTTTTGTTTTCTGGATGGCGGACAACATTGTTTTTTGTGCTTTGGTCGGCAATTTGTTTAAATGACCAATGGTTCGGATTTGCACATTCTGGCTAACAAGACGTTTTACTTTTTTATTAAGCGTGGCAACCAAAAGCTGCATCAGGGCTGTTACTTCCCATTGTGGTCGTTTCCAGTTTTCTTCTGAAAATGTATAAATTGTAAGATTATTAACACCCATTTCTGCGCAGCCCTCTACAACGGCTTCAACAGAATCGACACCTTTGTTATGCCCGGCGATACGCGGCAATCCCTGGGATTTTGCCCAGCGGCCATTGCCATCCATAATAATGCCGATGTGTTTTGGTATTTCTGTATGGGTTTTAATTAATTCGAGTTTTTGCTTGTGGTTTAATATGTCCATTTTGTCTGGTCTGTTTTAAGCGTTACGTCTGGAAATTAAACAAGTGTAACTGTAATAGTTGTTATTAGTTCTAAATTTGAATTCTGTTAAAATACAAATAAATGAATGAAATCGCGATAATTTAAATCCTTCTCGCTTAAAGTCAAGCAAAAAGAATCGGCCTGATAAGTAGGTTTCTTAAATATAGGGTCAAATTGAGTAGAGGAGTAACCGTGTAGTTTTGTTAATTAGTTATAATTATTATGTTTCTGTTTACTAAATTTCATTTTCTTTTGTTTGATTTTGTAAAGGGCTTTCCTTAATTTCAACGGCTTCAATTAAAAGAACAATAGGAAACGATGTACCTCGATTTTATCCGCAACTTTTGCATTATTGCCCATATCGATCATGGCAAATCTACCCTTGCAGACCGTCTTTTGGAAGAGACCAAAACAATCTCCCAGCGTGACTTAAAAGCCCAGGTTTTGGATGATATGGATCTGGAACGTGAGCGAGGCATTACTATTAAATCGCACGCTATCCGCATGAATTACAAGGCCAAGGATAAAAACGATTACATTTTTAACCTGATCGATACGCCGGGCCATGTGGATTTTAGCTATGAGGTTTCGCGTAGTCTGGCTGCCTGCGAAGGAGCACTTTTGGTTGTTGATGCCGCGCAGGGTGTTGAGGCACAGACCATCAGTAATCTTTATTTGGCAATTGAAAATGATCTGACCATTATTCCTGTTCTCAATAAAGTTGACCTGCCCAGCGCTGAAATTGAAAATGTAACACATCAGATTATTGAACTGATTGGCTGTGATGAAAATGAAATAATCCATGCCAGCGCTAAAGCCGGGATTGGCATTGAAGAAATCCTGGAAAGCGTAATTGAAAAAATACCTGCCCCAAAAGGCGATCCGGATGAAAAACTGCAGGCCTTACTTTTTGATTCGCTTTTTGACAGTTACCGTGGGGCAATTGCTTTTGTACGCGTTTTCAACGGCACCATAAAAAAGAATGATCTAATAAAATTTTTCAGCACACGGCAGGAACACACGGCTGATGAAATAGGGATTTTACGCTTGACCCGCGAACCTGTAAAAGAACTAAAAGCAGGTGAGGTTGGCTATCTCATAACAGGCGTCAAAGACGTTCGTGAAACAAAAGTGGGCGATACACTGACCCATGTCCGTAATCCTGCCAGTGAGGCATTGGCCGGTTATAAAGAAGTAAAACCGATGGTCTATTCCGGGATTTACCCAATCATGAGTGAGGATTTTGAAGGCCTGCGTGATGCGCTCGATAAGCTGGCTTTAAATGATTCAGCTTTGGTTTATGTACCGGAATCATCAAAGGCACTTGGTTTTGGTTTCCGTTGCGGCTTTCTTGGATTGCTTCATATGGAAATTGTGCAGGAACGGCTGGAGCGTGAATACAATCTTTCCATTATTAACACTGTGCCCAATGTTGTTTATAAGGTTTACAAATCCAATGGCGAGACAATTGAACTTGATAACCCGACCGAGCTGCCCAATCCCGGTGAAATTGATTATATCGAAGAACCTTTTATCCGTGCTCAAATTATTACGCCGCCGGAATTCATCGGAAATATTATGCGACTGGGGACTGAGAAAAGGGCAGAGTTTATAAATACTTCTTACCTGGATACAAATCGTGCGGATATGGCTTTTCGTTTTCCGCTCTCGGAAGTGATTTTTGAGTTTTATGATAAATTAAAATCATATACAAAAGGCTACGCATCACTGGATTATGAAATGGACGGCTATCAACAATCGTCATTGATAAAGCTTGATATCCTGATTAACGGCGAACCACTCGATGCGCTTTCTACAATTGTACACCGCGATAAGGCCTATGACTGGGGACGCAAACTGACCCGCAGTTTAAGGAAACTTATCCCGCGCCAAATGTTTGAAGTAGCTATCCAGGCTGCGATTGGACAGAAGGTAATTGCCCGCGATACGGTTCGCGCTTTACGCAAAAATGTAACAGCAAAATGCTATGGCGGTGACATCTCCCGTAAGCGAAAATTGCTTGAGAAACAAAAGGAAGGCAAGAAGCGTATGAAGCAGGTCGGCAGGGTTGAAATTCCGCAGGAAGCCTTTTTGGCTGTGCTTGCCATGGACAGTGATCAAGACTAAAAATCAAGATAAAAGATAAAAGATGAAAGAAATAAGATAATACGTAATGTGTGGAGCGAAAGGCGTAACGAGAGCCCCTCGATAAATCCGGATTTTCAACCAGGGCGAAATATCAATGGGATCAAATATACATCTATTCCACTCCCTCAATAATTCACTAATTCATTCATTCAAAAATTCTTATTAATTTATGTCTGAAAATAAAAATAAAAACAAAAATGGTAAGTCTTCAAAACAGCCAACAGAAAAATCGCAAAAGCGTTTTAAAGATTTTATGGAAGGCCTGTTTGTTGCGCTAATTGCTGCTTTGATTATCCGCCAGTTTATAGTACAGGCTTATACAATCCCAACCGGCTCGATGGAGAAAACGTTACTAAAAGGTGATTTTCTGCTGGTAAACAAATTTGTTTACGGCATGCAGACTCCGGATTGGATTGGAATTCCATGGACGCGAATGGGATACCATATTCCGTGGGATTATGTGTATCGTTTCCCAGGCATAAAAGACCCGGAACCTTACGATGTTTTTATCTTCAGATATCCAAAAGACACGTATACGGATTATATTAAAAGATGCGTGGCTGTACCAGGCCAAACAGTTCATATCGTAAACAAACAACTTTTCGTAGATAGCCTTGCTTTTCCTGTTCCACCAGGTTTATATAGTAGTGATCCACATAATCTAAAAGTTTTTAAAGATACTTTTCGAAATCTGGGTACACGTGATAATTATGGTCCAATCACACTACCCGAAAATTCATACTGGGCCATGGGCGATAACAGGGATAATAGCGCGGATAGTCGAGTTTGGGGTTTTGTACCGCGCGAGTATATTGTTGGGCAAGCCTTGATTATTTATTTTTCTGTTAAATGGGAATTTCCATTTGTGCGTGGCAGCAGGATTGGCTGGGTTATCCGGTAGGGTTTTCCTTCCACTTCTCATGATCATACTCATTCTCTTACTCAATTAACAATTCTGAGTATGTGTATGAGCAAGATGTAAGAGTATGAGGTTTTTTTCCTGATGAGAAATGTCACTAAAAATCCCGGTCTTTATATTCACATTCCTTTTTGCGATACGAAATGCGGCTATTGTGATTTTTATTCCATAACCAACCATTCTTCGCGCGATGAATTTTTACAAGCTCTCCTGATTGAAATCCGCAATCACAAAGATAACGATGATTTTAAACAAACTACTTTTGATACAATTTATCTGGGTGGAGGAACACCTTCACTTTTAACAGAAAATGAGCTGGAGGCAATTTTTCAGGAGCTGAACCATCATTTTAATTTTTCTGATAATTGTGAAATTACCCTTGAAGCAAATCCCGGGACTATAACAAAACAGAAATTCCAGTTTTATAAAACCATTGGTGTAAATCGCCTGAGCATCGGGATTCAAAGTTTTAAGGATAATGAATTAAAATTTCTAGGGCGTATTCATGATAGCGTCCAGGCAATTAAAACGGTTGAGCTGGCACAACAAACCGATTTTGATAATTTTAGTATCGATTTGATATTTGCACTACCAGGCCAAACACTCGATGACTGGATATTTAGCCTGAAACAGGGAATTGCTTTAAACAGCACTCATGTTTCTGCTTATAATTTAATTTTTGAAGAAGGCACGCCGTTTTACAATAAACTAATGCGCGGCCAAATTGTTGATAAATCTGAACAAGATCAGGAAAAATTTTACGCAGAAACAATGAACATCTTTGAAAAAACAGGATTTAAGCAATATGAAATTTCCAGTTATGCGAAGTCTGAAAGCTACTATTCCCGGCACAATTATAAATATTGGGACCACACAAACTATTTAAGTTTTGGACCATCGGCGCATTCTTATTGGGATAAAAAACGATGGAGTAATATCCGGTCTTTGTCAAGATATATTCAAAATTTAAAAAATGGAAAAAGTGTTGTAGATTTTAGTGAACAACTGGATAGGAATACCATAATTTTTGAAAAAATTATGCTTGGGTTGAGAACTTCAAAAGGCATAAACCTGTCCAGGTTTGAAAAAGATTTTGATGAAGTGTTCGTGGAGAAATATTCCTCCAAAGTTGAGAAATTGATAAACGCGGGGTTTGCTGAAATTGACCAGGATTATTTTAGATTGACCCGAAAGGGCATAATGATTTGTGATGAAATAATCGGTGAGTTTGCCGGGGCTTCGCAAACTCAACAAGCTCAGCCGAAGAAAAAAATTAAATAGGTGAAAACTTGAAAAGAATAATAACATCGCTAATTATAGCCCTGGCTTTCACTCAGGTTTCTTTTGCTCAACAGCTAAACCCAAAAGAAATAAAGTTGGCAGAAAACCTGCTCCGCTCCGGTAACTATGAATCGGCCTTACTTATTTTTAGAAAACATTATAAGTCTGGAAACAATTCCACCAAGGTTATAAATGGCATCAGCAATTCTTTACGGGAGTTGAATAATTACCAGGAATGGATCCGCTTTCTGGATGAAGTGCTGCTTAAATTACCACAAAGCTTTAATTATCGGATTGATCTTGGAAAAGCCTATTACCTGAATAAACAGCCTGATCGTGCCCTGGAAATTTGGCATAAAGTTTACGAAAAAGATCCTCCACATTTAATGCGCCACAGGTTAACGGCGCAGGCAATGGCCAGCTTCCGGCTATTTGATGAAGCAATCGAAGTGTATAAACGAGCCATGGCAAAATTGGCAAACCAGGATGTCGTTCATCTTGATATTGGCACTTTATACAAATTGCAGCTTAATTACGAAATGGCTACTGAACATTATGTCGCCTATTTCCGAAAATTTAAGAAACAACGCAACTATGTACGTTCTATGCTCATCGGCATGGCCAAAGATGATGATGCGTCTGACCGGATAATTCAGTCTTTAGAAATTTTAAATAATGATAATGACCCGGATTTAAATGAACTGCTAACAAATCTATATATCCGCAAAAAAGATTATCCAAAAGCGCTGCAAATTGTATTGGAAATTGAAAGCAAAACAAAAGATGACAAGTTTATTTATCTCAACCGTTTTGCCCGTGAGGCCGAAAAGGACAGGGCTTATATTTATGTAATTGAAGCGTATGAATTTATGCTGGATAACACCAAAAAAATAATTACAGCTTCTATCGAATATAAGTTGGCGCGTGCTTATTACGCTAATGGCAAAAACCTTTTTAAAGATCAAAAATTTGATGAAGCCGATGATCAGATCAAAAAAGGTTTAAATATTTTAGAACAATTGTTTGATAAAAATACTCATGAAAAATATAAAGCGGCGGAGGCCATTGGAGATATAAATAAAAGTCATTTCAGTGATTTTGATGGGGCTTATGAATATTATTCTAAAGTTCCATTAAATAAAGTAGGTATTAATGATGCTGATCGTGTTAGAATAAAATTGGCTGATATTTATCTTTTAAAAAATGATTTGCTCAGAGCGCAGGAAGTATATGCCCAGGTAAAAAGTAAGAAATTTCTTTCCTTTGCAGCATTTAATTTGGCAGAAATTGATTACTACACGGGGCAGTTTTCCAGAGCTAAAAATAAATATAATTCTTTAATTTCTTCAATTGGCATGAAAGATTCTTTGGCCAATAATGCTCTCGATCGTACTTTTGATATTGATCTGTTTTCCAGCGATAGTTTAACTTTTTCAAAATATACACAGGCTGTTTTGTTAAAGCGCCAGCAAAAATATTCTGAGGCAGCCAAACAGTTTGCGGAAATATATAATGTAAATAATATGATGAGTTTAAAGGCAGGCATGTTGGTAGTAAATTTGTATAACCTGCTCGAAAAACCATTGGACGCCATAAATCTGCTTGAGGATATTGTGAAAACTTATCCCGATGGCCAGCAAACGGATCGTGCCTATTATTTGCTTGCAACAGGCTACGAAAAAACGAGCAAGTTTGACAAAGCCCTTTCTTTATATCAGGAGATTTTAATTCGTTTTCCTACAAGTTTTTATAGCGAACAAGCGCGGGCAAATGCACGTACATTGAATGAGCTTTTACAGGAAAAATCGAATCAGTGATGGGAATATTGAATAATAATCACTGATTATCTCTTAGTCAAGATGATGGTTCGGCTCCGCTCACCATGAAGAACATGTATTATCTAGATAATTTAAAGACTTCGCCCTGAGCGAAGACGAAGGGTAGCATCTGAATTGCAAACCTTGTACTGGAGTTAATATATTTACATCTTAATAAAGAACTAACTATGAAAAACATAAAAATCTATATTTTTACAATTCTTTTGTCAACATCGCTTTCTGCGCAATATATTTTAGTTCCGATGGATTTGTCTCAGGCAAACCACATTAAGGCATATGGGATTGCATATTGGGTTTTAAAGAAAAATGTAAATGTGGAATGGTTGCTTAATTATAGGGGCGGTTCATTTTTGTTTACGTCCAGCGAAAGCTTCAAAAGGGAACTTCAATTACGAGGCGTCACTTTTGAAGAACCGGGCGCTGCGACTATCAATAATATTTACGCCCAGATTGAAGAGAACAACATGGAAAAAGTTTTGCTGGAAAAAGCACCCAAAATTGCTGTTTATTCTCCACCGGGATTTCAACCATGGGACGACGCGGTAACTTTGGTTATGGCCTATTCAGAAATTGAATATGACAATATTTATGACACTGAAGTTTTAGCCGGAAAACTAAGCGACTATGATTGGCTTCATTTGCACCATGAAGATTTTACCGGACAATATGGAAAATTCTGGTCCAGTTTCCGCAATGAAACCTGGTATTTAAAACAACAAATCGCGGCGGAGGAGTTGGCGCAAAAGTTGGGATTCTCCAAAGTATCGAAAGAGAAAGGCGCAGTTGCCCGCGAAATTAGAAATTATGTGGATGAAGGCGGTTTTTTATTTGCGATGTGCTCGGCAACGGACGCCATGGATATTGCGCTCGCTGCAGCAAACACAGATATTGTAGAATCGGTTTTTGATGGTGATCCGGTTGACCCCGCTTACGATACAAAACTGAATTTTAGCAACACTTTCGCTTTTAAAGATTTCACCTTGATTCCAAATCCAGCGGTTTATGAGTATTCGGATATCGATGTTCCGCCTAGTAATATGCCGCGCCTGCGTGACCCTGAAAGTGATTATTTTACCCTGTTTGAATTCTCAGCAAAATATGATCCGGTGCCAACAATGTTAACTCAAAATCATGTTGGTATTGTGAAAGGTTTTATGGGGCAAACAACAATGTTCCGGGAGGAAAAGTTAAAAGGCCATGTAACCATTATGGGTAAGATTGAAGAAAGCAATGAGGTGAAATATATTCATGGAAACTCTGGCAAAGGTACTTTTACTTTTTATGGCGGGCATGATCCGGAAGATTATACACACAGGGTAGGCGATCCACCAACTGACTTAAACCTGCATAAAAATTCACCGGGTTATAGATTGATTTTGAATAATGTACTTTTCCCGGCAGCAAAAAAGAAAAAACTTAAAACATGACCGGGGAAAGAATGATCAAATTTAATATTAAAACACATTCGCATACTGAAATGCTGGATATGACCGGCCAAATTCAGGAACTGGTTAGCCAGAATAATTTTAAAGAAGGCATTGTAACAGTTTTTATTCCGCATACAACCGCCGGTGTTACAATAAATGAAGGCGCCGATCCAGATGTCCAAAGCGATATGCTGATGGAACTAAATAAAATTGTTCCTTTTGAAGATGGCTACCGTCATATGGAAGGAAATTCAGCGGCACATATTAAAGCCACACTATTTGGTTCTTCTGTTCAAGTGATCACCGAAAATGGACGACTACAGTTGGGCACCTGGCAAAGTATATATTTTTGTGAGTTTGACGGGCCGCGAAACCGTCAAGTTTGGGTACGATTTAAATAATTAATAATTGATAATGAAAAATTTGACTAATAATAGTTTAGATCAAATTTTTTAATCAAGAATCAAGAATCAAGAATCAAGAATCAAGAATCAAGAATCAAGAATCAAGAATCAAGAATCAAGAATCAAGAATCAAGAATCAAGAATCAAGAATCAAGCCGTCTCCTGACAGCGAAGCCTAAAAATATAATCAAGATCCAGTAACATTTGCTCCAAAAGAACCAGAAAAGTAAATTGAATGAAAGATTTTTATTTAAGGAGAACCCATGTTAGATGAAACCATAGAACTTTTTACCGAACGAATGAAAGAAATTGTTTTAAAAGATCAGAGAATGGAAACCATCCCGCTCGCTTATCTAAAAACATTAGAAATACCTGAATCCGTGATGCATTTCTTTAGTCAGGAGGTTGAAATATGGTTAAGGGAAGAAGAAGAGAAATTTGAGTCTGACCGTTTTGATTATGACCAGCCAGAAGTTAGAATGCTTATCGATCAGATTTTTGATAAACTGCAACAGAATTCATTTTTCGAGCTTACAAAGTTTAATCATCTTCTTGAAAGAGCAATAAAATTAGAACTAAATTATATCGTGAAACCCCATCGTACCTTGTCGCAGTTTATTTTCAAAAATAGCGATACTGTTTCTACAATGGAAGTTTACGATACATTAAAATATTTCTTCAAGTTTGAATATTATAAAAATGCAATTTCAGATTACTTCAATACAAAATATCTGCGCAGTATCAGTCATGATCAGTTTATTGATTTAATAAACCAGATTGATCAAAAAGCATTTGAAGAAGACCGCCTGAGTACTACCCTGAAAACAATCAAATCTATAATGGCTGCAATCAGCGAAGCGCGCCAAACCGAAATTACAAAGCTCTCAATTGATATTTTATACGATGCTTTAAGTGACCGCAAATTGGATGATTACTCGGCGTTGGTACAGAAAACAAAATATGAGACAGAGCTTTCAGAACTTACTTTTGATGAAATTGAAGCGCTATTAAAGGACAGTAAGCTTCCAGGCGAAAAACATGTTGAAGCAGAGCCTGAAGAATCAGCTTTCTCAAGTTATGATGATATTGAAGAAAGCGCCCCCGAAGTTGATGTTGAAAGCATAGAAGTAAAAGAAAGTGAAGTTGACCTTTCGCTTAAAGAAGATGAGGTGGAAGAGGAAATTGACGATCTGGAAGAAGACGAAATTGAAGAAGAAGTTGCTGCACCTACACCTGCTCCTGCGCCTGTTGCAGATGGAAATGTAGCCAGCGATTTGGCTGATCATGTCGCTCAGCAAATTAGTTCGGACACACCTCTAGAAGATCTTAATCCAATGATTGTCGGACGTTTACGCCGCAAAGTAGTTAAAAAACTTTTCAGGAAAAACGAACAGGATTTTGTAGAATTCCTGAGTTTATTAAATAAAGAGAGTAGTTGGAAAATTGCATCTAAAATTATTGATGATGAATTTTATGAACGCGAAATAAATCCATATTCAAAAGAAGCCATTAGTTTGAGTGACATAATTTATTTACGTTTTTTCCCTAAAGACAAATATGTTGGTGATTCCGGTGAAAGCAAATGGGATTAATGGGAAAACCAAAAATTAATGAGCTCTAAAATAAAAGATAAAGAAAATAAATATTTAATAATTGGTGCTGGAAATGTAGGAACATCGCTGTTCCGGGCTCTTGATGCTAAATTTCCCGGGAAAGTCCATCTTTTTGGCAAACAGGATTACAGCCATCAGAATAGCGATTTTATTAGTGAAGAAAACTACACGAATTATTTAAATCCCAAAATAGTAAATTCTGTTAAAACGATCATTATTTGTGTACAGGATGATCGGATCAAGGAAGCAACACGCTCAATTCTTCTTTACCGTCTCACCTACAAAAATATTTTTCACACAAGCGGAGCCAAGGATGCTTCAGAATTGGAACACCTTGAAAACCGCGGTGCATACGTAGCAAGCATTCATCCAATGCAGAGTTTTGCCCAAAAATATTCTGATCCTAAAAAATGGAACGACATTATTCTTGCTTTTCAGGGAAATGAAAAATGTCTTCTTGCAGCCAAGGAGATTTCTGAACTGCTGAAAACAAAATTTATAAAACTGAATGATGATCAGAAAGTTGGATTGCATGTAGCAGGTGTTATGGTTTCAAATTATTTGGTGGCATTATTAAGCGTAGCAGAAAATATTATTGGACAGGCCGGTATTGATGATATTTCTAAAAACGATATTCTTCAGCCCCTGATAAACGGTGTTGTTGAAAATTATAAAAATGCTCCTGCAGATAAGATTTTATCTGGCCCAATTAAACGCGGTGATATAAATGTACTACGCCGCCATATCCAATATTTGCAAATTCATAAAACAAAAGATTCCGAGTTGTACTTAACTCTTGCCAAGGTGTTGTTAAATAACCCAAAATTTCATATTCCGGGTCGGGCCAAATTGGAAGAAATTTTAGATAAGTATGGCTCATTGACCTGAAAAGACTTTATTGAAAACCTTTTAATTATGTATAAAAATTCTGAAAAAGAGATCCGTTCTATCCTCCAAAACTACAAACACATTGCAGTTGTTGGTATCTCTCAAAATGCATATCGTGCCAGCAACGGTGTTTCCCTTTATATGATAAACAGTGGTTATAACATTATTCCGGTTAATCCAAATTATGACCAGGTTTTTGATTTGAAATGCTATAATTTACTTAGTGAGATTGAGGGAGACGTCGAGATTGTTAATATTTTTCGCCGTTCAGAAATGGTACTTCCAATAGTTGAGGAGGCTATTAAAATAAAAGCCAAGGCTGTTTGGATGCAGCTGGGTGTAATCAATGAGGAAGCGGCTAGTTTGGCATTAGATGCCGGACTCAAAGTAGTTATGAACAGTTGTATTAAAATTGAACATGCCAGGTATCTTTAAAATGTCTACATTTTCTTTAATCATTTCTCTTTTCTTAATACTTGTAAGTCTTGCGGTTGGGCAAACAAAGACAATCCATGTTTATGTTGCACTTTGTGATAATGAAAACCAGGGAATAGTACCTGTTCCGGATCAACTTGGGGATGGTAAAGATCCAAAGAATAATTTGTATTGGGGAGCGGCCTATGGCTTAAAAACATTTTTTATAAGTAAATCAAATAATTGGCAACTTCTAAAATCAATAAACCCGAAAAATCCTGCAATTCTTGAAAGGTTATTATTTAAGCATAAATCTTTAGATTTTTACTTACTTGCAGATGCTTACGATGGGGAACAAATTAAAGTGTGCATCGAAGATTTTCTAAAAGCATCAAATGGACAATCTCCCGTGAAAATAAGATTAGATTCATTAAAATTAGGTTTTGGAGGTAGCTCGGATTTACAAGCGTATGTTGGACATGATGGACTCATGGAATTTGCTGTTGATATAGACTACAATAAAGTAGAAAAATCAAAAGATGTAATAATTCTTGCCTGTTATAGCAGAGATTATTTCTCTTCAGAGATTAGAAAATCAGGTGCAAACCCACTTTTATGGACAACACATTTGATGGCTCCGGAGGCATATACATTAGAAGCTGCGATAGAAGGTTGGATTTTGAACGAATCGGGTATAAAGATTGATGAAAGAGCCGCTAAAGCTTATAATAAATATCAGAAATGCGGCATCAGAGGAGCAAGAAATTTATTCACAACCGGGTACAAATAATTATCCAATTCATCCTTTTATTCCTATCTCAAAATTTTGTCCAGATTATTGGCAAACGTATTCCGGTCGTTTTTATTTATTGCTGCCGGTCCTCCTGTTTCAACTCCCATCGAACGTAAACTGTCCATAAAATTACGCATGCTAAGTTTAGCTTTTATCGAATTTGCTGAATAAAGTTCACCACGAGGATTGAGTGCTAATCCACCTTTTTCAATCACTTCCGCTGCCAATGGAATATCTGCGGTAATGACCAAATCACCAACTGCCAGCCTATTAACAATCTCATTATCGGCAACATCAAATCCGGATTTTACGAGAATGAAATCAATGTTCTTTTTCTTTGGAAGGGGAATAGGATGGTTTGCAACCAGCGTCATTTCTATCCCGGTTCGTTCAGCTGCACGGAACAAGATTTCTTTTATTACGCGTGGACAAGCATCAGCATCTACCCATATTTTCATAATAAGTCTTTTTATGATTTTTAGTGTTTTTAAAACTCAAGATAATATGCTTGAAATTTGGATACAAATGAGGATTGTTTTCCAAATTCATTTTAAGTTAATTTATTTCCTCTGATTTTATTTGGCTTAATTTTGTAAGTTTTAGAACAAGATATTTTTAGGATGATAATTTTTGAAAAATGTAAAATCCATCAAACGATATATCCAGTTTTTATTTCTTCTAAGTTTGCTATTTTGCATTACTTTCCAGGTTAATGCTCAAAATGTATCTGCAGACACTTTGGAAAATTATAATGAAAATCTAACCAATGGAAAAAAGAAAGTTTCGCTTGTTCAAAAACTGACAGACCGGGTAGATCGCTTTTTTAGTAATGAGCATATTGAGGAAGAACTTCAAACAAGCCGTATTCGTATAAAACCGGGAATTCAATGGAGTGAAAAAGGCCAATTAAATTATCCTATACCAATTCGATTAAATCTTGTACTTCCACGTTTACAAAATCGCTGGCAGGTTTTTTTAAGCAGCATTCCGGATAATGATGATGACCAGGAACCGGATCTAAATGATTATACAAATGATCAACCGGTTTTGGATGATGATAGAAAATCAAGTTCTCTGCTAGGGATTCAGTTTGCCCCGGTTACCGAACTGGAGCAGCACTTAAAGTTTATAACAGGACTCAAAATTCGCATTGATGAAATAAATGCATTTGCCCTTTCACGTTTTAGATACAGCTATAATGTGGGCCAGTGGAACCTGCGCCTGGTTCAGACAGCATTTTTCTTTGCAGATAATGGTTTTGGTGAAAAAACTCAGTTTGAGTCAGGAAGGCCATTAGGAGAAGACACCATTTTCAGGACCCGCAGTTCTGCAACCTGGTCCGAACAGTCCAAAGGTGTGGATTTAAAACAAGTTTTCTTTTTAAGACATTTCACAACCCGAAACAATGTATTGGGTGTTTACTGGCGAATAGGCGGACAAACAAGACCGAGAACTGTAATTAACGGCCATACATTTGCACTTGAGTTTAGAAGTAAATTATGGGGAGAGTGGTTGTTTTTGGAAATTTCTCCTCAAGCACTTTTCCAGCGAAGAGAAAATTATAGATTTGAGCCGCTGTTGCTGACTTCTATTGAAATTATTTTATAGCTTGTAGCCAAATATTTGTTAAGGATTAAGATCTAATTCTGCAGCTATTCCACTCAAGGCATTCACAACAAACATAACATGTTCGTCAAAATCCACACCAAGTTCTTCAGCGCCTTGTAACATTTCTTCACGGTTCACTTTTGCGGCAAATCTTTTGTCTTTCATCTTTTTCTTTACAGATTTTACCTTAACCTCACTGAGGGCTTTTGTCGGTCTTACAAGAGTTACGGCTGTGATAAATCCGCAAAGCTCATCCACGGCAAAAAGTGATTTTGCCATCAATGAATCCCGCGCAACACCGGAAAATGTGGCATGACCCATTATTGCAGTTAAAATGTCCTCATCGACTTTTTTTTCTTTCAGGATTTGGTTGCCTTTGTAAGGATGGTTTTCAGGAAACATTTCATAATCAAAATCATGCAATAATCCGGTAATTCCCCAATGGTCAACATCTTCTTCATACTTCTCAGCATAAGCACGCATGGCAGCTTCTACGGCATATGCATGTTTAAGCAGGCTTTCACTTTTAGTATACTCTTTTAAAATTTTTAGTGCTTCGTTTCTATTCATACTTATTCTTTTTCTTAATCATTCTCTTAACCGCACAAGACACTGCCACCATTAATATTTAATATTTCACCTGTTATCGCACGCGCCATATCTGAAGCAAGAAACAAAATGCCATTAGCAATGTCATCCGGTTCCGGGATAAAACCAAGCGGCATGTTTTTTTTAACACTTTTTTTATTGTGCTTCATATACTCTTCAGTCATATCTGTCTCAATCCAACCCGGTGCGATGCAGTTTACGCGAATACCATCCGGGCCCAATTCTTGTGCTACAGATTTTGTAAAACTGATTATTCCACCTTTTGATGCTGCATAATGGGAATAGTTTTTTTCTCCAACCTGGCCGGCCGTTGAGGAAATATTTATGATTGATCCACTTATATTTTTTTCACGCATTTGGCGGGCTATGAGAGTTGTAAAATAAAATACACTGTCTAAGTTTACCTGAATTGTTTTGCGCCAAAGATCAACTGTAAAGTTGTCAATATTTGCCTCACTCCAAATCCCGGCATTGTTGACCAGAATATCAACCGAATCGAGTTTAACGGCCATTTTTTTTAAATAAAGTTCTACTTCATTATATGCGCTAACATCACATTCCATAAAAAATATTTTACCGCCATACTTTTCACATTCCTGTTTAAGCAAATCAGCAGCCCGATAATTTTTATTATAGTTAAAGGCCACATTAGCTCCACGGCTGGCAAAAGCACGCACAGTTGCTGCCCCAATTCCGCGACTTCCTCCGGTAACAAGTACAGTTTTTCCAGTAAAATCCAACATATAATCTCCTTGCTTAAAAGGTGATAACAATTAGTATCAGGAAAATTAGAAAAAGCATAATAAAGGTCTTACACTATTTGATGCAATTTTTCGCTTTATTTTCTTAGAAAAGAAATGCCACTATTTGAAACAGAAAGGACAGGGTAATCATTCCCTTGTTTTCGGATATACTTATTTTTTATGGCAACATAAATCATGCGGATAATATCCTTTATTTCACGGGATTGGATTGCCCCAAAATAAATTGATTCGTCAATCCGGCGTTTAGAAAAACGGTCTTCGCTGTTTCCTTTGAGGATGTTGGCAATGGTTGTAATGCCAAATTTACCATCATATTCCCAAACGCAATGCACAATCGTTTTGATTGGATCAGCGGTTTTATCAGATCCTCTTTCTCCAGCTTCGGGAGATTTCCAATCCAGGCAAATATCGCAACCATTACAATTATTATCGGAATGCTTTTCGCCAAAGTATTCTAAAATATAGGTACGCCGACAACTCAGGCTGCTTGCATAATTTTCAATATCGTCCAGTTTTTTGTATTGCAAATCCATCTGTTTTTGATAAGCAGGCCAGTCAATGCCAATTTTTTCCCAGGCCACTTTTTTAGAGGTAATTTCAATGCCTCGTCCGCGAAACGGAGGTTGATACAAAATTAAACTTTTATTTTCAAGATTGTGCATTGTGCCGGAAAACTGTTCCTGGGTTATCTCCAAAAAGGCCAGAGTTTCATTCAACTCAAACACATTATCCTGTTTACTTATAAAGTAGTTTATAAGCTTGTGCTGCAAAGGTGCCCGTTTGGTTGTACTTAATGCGCGCTCATTACTAACAATAATATCTGCCTGAAAAGTAACATAGCTTTTTGTCATTCTTTTTAAAATGTTTTGTTTTTCTAAGGCTTTAACTGCTGAACCAACTTGCATTTCATGGGTTCCGGTTCGTGCTGCAATTTCTTTATAAGTCAGCAGTATTTCAGTTCTGTCAAGGTCAAGTAAAAAATCGTATACATCTCGAATTGTCTGCTCAGGTGGAAAAGAGTTCTCGATCAAAAATTCCTGGATGCGCCTGTCGCGGTAGCTGTGAAACAAGAGGCAGTATGAAACACGACCATCTCGCCCTGCGCGCCCGGCTTCCTGGTAATATGCTTCCATAGAGCCGGGTGTATTGTAGTGAATTACAAAGCGTACATCAGGTTTGTCGATACCCATTCCAAAAGCATTTGTAGCAACAATAATTTTAGGACTGTTTCTGAGCCAATTATTCTGAGCTTCATTGCGTTGAAATTTTTCCATCCCGCCATGATAACCTGCCGCAGGCAACCCATTTTCTGAAAGAAAGGAGCTAATCTCAGCAACCGCCTTTTTTGTTGCTACATAGATAATGCCGGATCCATTTATAGATTTTACTATGCGGATCAATTCCTTTTTCTTTTTTTCCTCGTTTAGACCAACAGCAATAAACTTCAGGTTTGGCCGGTCAAATCCGCTGACAAATGTTTTACTTTTTGCAAGATCGAGTTGATCGAGAATATCATCTTGTACGCGTGTTGTGGCTGTTGCTGTTAATGCAATTACAGGAGGATTATTTAATGATTTTATAACATCATTGAGCCTAAGATAGGACGGGCGAAAATCGTGTCCCCATTGCGAAATACAATGCGCCTCATCGATGGCAAAAAGGGAAATAGGCACCTGGCTAATCATTTCCATAAATTTTTGTGAATAAAATCTTTCCGGGGCGATGTAAACAATTTTGTATTCACCACTTTCAATATCCCGGATGCGTTGAGCCTGTTCATCCTGGCTGATGCTGCTGTTTATTAATGTGGCCGGTATTTTTAAATTTACAAGCTGGTCAACCTGGTCTTTCATTAAAGCAATAAGCGGGGAGATTACAATGGTCACACCATCCTGCATTAACGCCGGAACCTGGAAACACAAAGATTTTCCGCTCCCGGTTGGCATAACCACCAGGGAATTCTTTTTGCTGAGAGTGTGTTCAATTACTTCTGTTTGTCCGGAACGAAACGAATCGTAATTAAAATATTTTTGAAGTGTTTGCAGTGCAGTCATGGTTTGATTTTACGTTTCCGGCTCTTATTCTTACTGATAAAATAATGAGCAAGAAACGATCAGGATTATAAGAAGAGCAGTATTGTTTGATTTGATAATTGCTAAAGGTGGAAATGTAAATTAAACTTATGTATTTTCAAACCCTTTCTTTTCAAGATATTTCGGATATCTCATCATTTTTTCATTTATGGAGGCAACATGGTAAACAAGATAGCAATCGATGCAATGGGCGGCGATTTTGCACCACAGGAAGTTATTAAAGGTGTTGTCCAGGCATTAAATGATGAACCTGATTTAAATGTTGTTCTGATCGGGGATGAGAAAGCAATCCGCAGAGAGCTTGCCATAAATAATTATGATAAAGAGCTTGAGATTGTGCATACAGAAGAGTTTATTACAATGGATGACTCACCTAAAAAAGCTTTGGAGAGTAAACCAAATGCAAGTATAACAATGGCTTTGAAATTATTGGATGCCGGCAAAGCAGATGCACTTGTTAGTGCCGGAAATACAGGGGCAACGGTTTTGGCTTGCGTAAAAAATCTGCATATGATAGAAGGACTTGAACGTTCAGCATTAGCAGCGATTTACCCAACGGCTAAATTTACGCCGGATAGTAAGGGGTTTGCTCTTATGCTTGATGTAGGCGCCACTATCCGTTGTACAGCTAAACAACTGTCACATTTCGCTTTTATGGGCAGTTATTATGTTTCTGAAATTATGGGTGTTGAGCGTCCCAGGATTGGTTTATTAAACAACGGCGAAGAAGAGACAAAAGGCGGCCCGGTTCTTAGCCAGACTTATAAATATTTAAAAAATGAAAAAGATCTCAATTTTGTAGGCAATGTTGAAGGCAAGGAAGTTCCTAAAGGCGATGTTGAAATTGTGGTTACAGAAGGATTTGTCGGCAACGTTGTTCTAAAACTTCTTGAAGGTGTTGGTGAAGTTGCAAAAGATATGGGCAAATATGCTTTTAAAAAGAAACTTACCTGGAAAATAGGATTGGCTTTTTTAGCAAAAGGTGTTAAAAAAGTAAAAGCTAAAACGGATTATTCGGAGTATGGCGGCGCGCCCATTTTGGGTTTCAATAAGCTGGTAATAAAATCTCATGGCCGCTCAAATGCCAAAGCGATTATGAATGCCACCAAAGCAGCTCTTCGATCTGTTGAGCATGACATTGTCGGCCATATGACTCATTCCATTCAGCAGTTCAATGAAAAACACGCTATTGATTTTATGGACATCTAGGGGTTGAAAGATCGGAAGATTGTAATACTGAAAGATTGAATGGATATACCTATGGAACCAGTTAATCCTTCAATTGTCAATCTTAAAATCCTTCAATTTTAAAGTTTGTTCCAGGCTTTCATACCGCCAAGCATATTTACTGCTTTATAGCCATTGGCCAGCATAATTCGTGTTGCATTCTGGCTGCGGTTTCCACTACGGCAATACACAATTACTTCTTTGCCTTTGTACTTTTCCAATTTCCCAACACTATCGGCCAGGCTAAAATCGGGGATCAATATAGCCCCTTCTAAATGTCCTAAAGGACCATTAAACTCACCTGGTGTCCGAACATCCAAAAGAAGCAGGTCTTCTTTGTTTTCGATTTTCTTTTTTACTTCTTCTGCTGTGATAGAATCAAAATCTTTTGGTATTGCAGATTGCTGTGCATAAAGAAAAAGAGCAACAGCAATGAATAGAATAATTGAAACGATGACTAATTTCTGCATTCTAATTCCTTTTATTTTCTTGAATAATCCCTGTTTAAGATGTGTTTAATTTTTGCGGGTTACAAAACTCGAAAAAAAATATGTGGCTGTCAAGTGAAATATTTTAATTTTTGAATTTGAAGACAACCTTAAAAAGAGTTAGAATATCTCGATTTTATTTGGTTAAATAAGTCATTAAACTTTACTTGCAGGATTTTCACAATGAGACAAAATATTTGTTACGCCATAATAATAATCTTTTTTGTTGTTGGAATAGCACCTGGACTTTTCGCCCAAAATGATTTTACAAAAATTGACAGACATGCTGATGCAGCTCCGCAAAGTTTAAAAAATTCAATACCGGCATTAGTAAATTACCTTACACGCCCGGCAAAAAACGATCTTGAAAAAGTGCGTTCTATTTTCCGCTGGATTACCCAAAATATTAACTATGATGTAGAAGCATTTTTTGACAGACGTTTGATTGTTGATGATCCGGAACGAGTAATTAGAAGCGGCCGGGCTGTATGTGGAGGTTATGCCGAGTTGTTCAACCGTATGTGCAGGGAAGCTGGCATTAAAAGTAAACTTATTGCTGGTTGGTCAAAGGGGTATGGAGAGCGGCTTACCGGCAGGCCCAATCATGCCTGGAATGCAGTTAAAATTAACTATCGCTGGTATCTACTGGATGCAACCTGGGGAGCCGGGCATATCAATTCGGAGAAATTTACCCGTCAGTTTAACGGACATTATTTTCTAACAGATCCCAATCAGCTTATTTATGATCACCTGCCCGAAGATGAATCATGGCAATTATTAAAAAAGCCAATTACCCGCAAACAGTTTGATAATCTTGTTTTGATGCGTCCTGCATTTTTCAAAAACGGATTAAAATTAAAGAGTCATCTAAATTCCAAAATATCTTCAAATGGTAATTTGCTTGTTGAGCTTGAAGCTCCGGAAAATACATTTTTATCTGTGAAACTTGTATCCGGTGAGAACCAATTGGATGATCATCATAGTTTTGTACAACGCAAAAATAGCGTCTATTTTGTCAATGCCAATTTTCCGGGTAACGGAAATTATATAATGCGGCTTTTTACCAAGATTGGCCGTGACACCGAGCAGTATAATTGGGCATGTGATTACCAGGTTACTGTTACAAACAATACAAGTAAGAATAAACTTTTTGTAAAACAGTATGGCAAGTTTTTTGATTTGAATGCTTTTGTTCATCAGCCTGTTAACTTTGTATTATCCGAAGGCAGTAAACAAAATTTTAAGATTGAATTGAAAAATGCTTATGAGATGGTTGCAGTTATTAATGAAGAGTTTTTTCCTTTAGAGAAAAGTGGTGACATTTTTGAAGGATCAATTTTGATTCCAAAGGGACTTTTTCACATGGCCGTTAAAACGGATACGACAAATTATTATCACTGGCTTTTGGAGTATGAAGGGAAGTAAGAATAATGATTGTTGCCTTTGGTAATATCGTGTAGTAAAATTTCTAATTTCTAATTTCTAATTTCTAATTTCTAATTTCTAATTTCTAATTATCAATCTTAGCCCGTTTTAACCGCAAACTATTTGTTACGACAGAAACCGAGCTTAACGCCATCGCCAATGCTGCAAAAGCCGGATTAAAAGAAATCCCAAACAACAAATAAAGCAATCCAGCAGCAGAGGGCATCATTAAAACATTATAGCCAAATGCCCAAAACAGGTTTTGTTTGATTGTTTTTTCAGTTCGGTTAGCCAGGTTTTTTATTTTAAGAAGAAGGTTTAAATCAGGTCTTAATAGAACAAGGTCAGCCGCCTCTACGGCAACATCCGTTCCTTCGGCCAGTGCAATACCAATATCTGCCTGAGAAAGTGCAACGGCGTCATTTACACCATCACCAATCATAGCAACAGTTTTAGCTTTCTCTTGAATTTTTTTAACTATCCCGGATTTCATTTGTGGTGGCTGTTCAGCATATACTTCCGAAATTGATAACAAATTAGCAATGTGCCGCGCAGTTTTTTCAGCATCACCTGTAACCATCGCTGTTTCCATTTTATGGAGATGAAGTTTAGCGATCACGATTTGGGCCTCACTGCGGATGGAATCTGCCAGGCCGATCAATCCAAGTAATTCTTTTTCCCGGGCAATAAAAACCAGGGACATTCCTAATCCTGCAAGCGTTTCGATTTGAGTATCAATATCCTCAGGCAGCGTAACTCCCATTGCCTGCATTAATTTTTTGTTTCCGGCACCAATAGCTTTTCCGTCCAAAACAGCTTTTATACCAAAGCCGGTCAACATATCGGCTTTTTCAAGATTAGCGATTTTTAAATTACGCGATTCTGTTTCCTTAATAATTGCCTTTGCAATCGGGTGAGTCGAATGTTTTTCCAACGAAGCAGCCACAGCTAGCAAATTGTCTTCATCACCCTTTAATACTATAGACTTCTCAAACGATAATTTGCCTTCAGTCAAAGTGCCCGTTTTATCAAAAAGGAAAGTATCAACATGTAACAGCTTCTCTAAAACAGATGCATCTTTTACAAGAATCCCGGAATTTGCAGCACGTCCCATGGCCACAATAATGGCTGTCGGTGTCGCTAATCCCAAAGCACATGGACAGGCGATAACAATCACATTTATAAAATGCATTAGTGACAAGCTTAAACCCTGGCCGCTAATCAGCCAAACAAGCAAGGTAACAAAGGCCACAACTATAACAATCGGTACAAAAACTGAGGCAATCTTATCAACAAGTTTTTGAACAGGTGGTTGACTGTTTTGGGCCTGGCGTACCCATTGAACAATTTGACCTAACGCCGTTTCAGAACCGGTTTTCAATACCCTGAATTTGATCTCGCTACCTGTATTGATTGTTCCCGTTAAAACCAATTGACCTTTTTCTTTTGTAACCGGCAGGCTTTCTCCGCTTAACATGGCTTCATCAATTTCTGAATGGTCTGAGAGAAGCACACCATCGGCTGGGATGCGCTCACTATTTTTTATGATGCAAATGTCTTCACTTTTTAGCTGGTTTGTTTCAACTATTTCAACGGACCCGTTTGTTTCTCTGCGTGCTTGATCCGGTTGTAATTTTAGCAGCGAGTTTAATGCAAGACCTGTTTGTTTTTTTGCTCTTGCTTCTAATGACCGACCCAATAGTATAAATCCGGTTATAAATGCAGCAGAATCAAAAAACAAAGGATAGCCCACAAATATTTGTGGAAGAATAAATCCGCCAATCATAACTATTGTGCTATAGAGCCAGGCAGTACCGGCGCCAATTGAAACAAGGGTATTCATATCAGATTTGCCTGGTTTCAATTTGTGAAAAAATCCTTTTAAGATTGAATGGCCTGCGCCAAATAAAACCCAGGTTGTTAAAATAAAGGCCAGGCTGTGCCGCGCATAAGCTGGTACTGATTCAATAAAAGGAAAAAAATGGGGCATGGTTGCTACAAAAACCACAATGGCGGAAACAATAGATAAAACAGAATCCCTGAATTGTTTTTGAATGCGTTCGAGGCTTTTCCGCTCATGCTCTTCATCGATACCGCTGGTTTGTTCCCGCCAAATAACTTTAATACCTGTTTCTTTGGCAATAGTTTTTTCTACCAGCCTTACCGGCACAATTCCAGGAATGTAGGTCAGACTTAAAATCTCATTTGCAGGATTAAAATGGCTGTTTCCAACTCCCGGGATTTCTGAAAATGCGGATTGTAGGGATGATATCATGGTTGGATCGCTAAAACCGGGGATTACAATTTCAGAGGTTCTTGTGCGAATATTATAACCGGCATCCTCAATCGTAGATATAAGTTTTTCTGCATCTACCGCTGGACCATTAAATCCGATCGCGGCTTGTTCCGCCGCCAGGTTTACATCCACCGATTGAACCCAGTCTATTCCTTCAATACTTTGTTTAACACGTGCAGAGCAAGAAGCGCAGGTCATTCCGTCGATAGGCAAAACAAGAAAATTCAAATGTGGGTTCGTTTCGTCAGCCATTCCCGTTGTCTTTCATCATTTTAACATAACTACTGCTGGTTTTTCTTTTGCGGATGTTCAGGTTAATTTCTGCCTGGTCACGAATTTCATCATAAAGAACATAGTCGCGTTCTTCAAGCAATTTTGCCATTTCAATAAAAATATGAACTTCATTTTTCCCGATAGAATGCTTGGCTACATTTCGTTCTTTTATTTTCTGGTTAATCTCTCCAAGCTTGTTTCGGTAAAAAAGCCGCTCCATTTTGAGATAGTGATTTTTAGTTTTAGCACGCACATCACCATCTTTAATAAACCGACCAGACTGATCTTTTTCAGCAGCAGCGAGCCGTTCTTTAATACTGCGCCGATCTTTGTCAATACTGTTAATCTGGTCAATTAACCATTGACGCATTTGCTCGATAGGCAAATAACCGGGTAGTTTTTTTTCTAACCGGGCTTGTTCTTCAAGTTTAAGTGTCATTTCCCCCTCCTTCAAAAAAACACTTATTGATTATTTTTTATGCACAATCCTGTAAATAGTTACTTTTATATTTTTCCCTTCCTGCTCAACAAATTTATCGATTGTATTAAATTGGAAGCCAGCCATGGCCAGCTTTCCGAAAAATGTACGGGCGATTGTCCGGTTTGGTTCAGCCAGAATTATTTCTCCATCTTCCGAAAGATGATTTTTAAACAGATCGGTTAACGGCTGAAAAAATCTCTCCTCATATGCTACATCCGAGGCAACAATCAGCTCAAATTTTTTTTTAAGATTTGGTTTGCGCCAATCCAGCAATTTTAATTCCGGTACAGATTCAATCTTATTTATATGATAATTTTTAGTGGTTGCTTCTAAGGCAGCCTGCTCATAATCGGTGGTAGTGAATTGTCCGGGATTTGTTAATGATAACGCCATTGAGGTTAATCCCATTCCACAACCAAGTTCGAGAATGTTTTTATTTTTAAAAATCTCTCTATTTTGCAAAATGAATTCAGTTAAAGCAAATGCAGATGGCCATAACTCGGCCCAATAAGGCAGCCGCTCATCTTCATTAAAAAGCTCATCGCTTATTTCATCAACCAGGTCATCCAGATTTTTTACCCGTTCAAGCAAAAAAGCTTGTCCGGCAATTGTTATTTTATCCTGATAAAGTTTTACTTTGTTCATTTAGTTTTTATTTAGCATGTCCAAAACTATTTGTCCTGTGCGTTTTGAAGCGCCGGGCTCACCAAGTTTTTCACGAATAACAAGCAAATTATTTCGAACTTTTTGGTTTTCATTTTCATCCAACAAAATCTTCATTTCCCGGATTGCTCTGTGCACGGAAAAGTCATCCTGAATCAATTCAACGGCAACTTGTTTTTCAGCAACAATATTTACCAGCCCGATATTTTTTATTTTTACCAGTAAGCGTCCAAGAATAAAAGTAAGTGGATTAACCTGGTAAACAATCAGCATCGGAACACCGTAATAACCACATTCCAAAGTTGCTGTACCAGATGCAACAATCACGGCATCGTATTCCAAAAGACAATCTTTCAACGGCTTCTGAACAATTTTTATAAAGTCATCATCATTTAATTGCGTGGAATATAGTTCCTTTTCAAGGTGATCTACTTTTACTATCTCAGCTTCATTAATAATGTTTTGTTTATACAGACTACGCGCAGTTTCAATCATTCGGTTTAAAAGTGATGTTACTTCTTGTTTGCGGCTGCCCGGCAGTAAGCCAATTTTTACAAAACCTTTTTTGATTTGTTTAATCGAGTCCGGTAAAAATGTATGGTGGTGATCAACAAGCGGGTGTCCGACATACTTAGCATTTACACCATTTTCTTTATAGAATTTTTCTTCAAAAGGAAAGAGTACAATCATTTGATCTACATACTTTTTTATTTTTTTTACCCTGCCGCTGTTCCATGCCCAAAGTTGCGGGCTGATATAATAAATGATTGGGATATTTAACTTTTTCAGGCTTTTGGCCAGGCGCAGATTAAAACCCGGATAGTCAACAAGAATTATGCAATTGGGTTTTTCGGTTTCAGCATGGCTGACTAATGTTTTATGAACTTTGAGTATAAATGGCAAATGCTTTATTACTTCCCCAACTCCTAAAAAGGCCATTTGCCGTACATGGAATAAAATGTTCATACCGAGGCCGGCAAGTTGATCGCCACCAATCCCGCTAATTTTTATTGTAGGGATTTTTTTTTGCAAGAAACGTCCAACCTCAGCCGCATGGTCATCACCGGAAACTTCAGCTGCTACAAGTAGAATTTTTTTTGGGGTCATAATCAGATCATTAAAATAAAAAGCAGAAAATTAGGAGAAAATTGTGTGAGAGGCAATCTGTTGTGTTTTATTTTTTTAGAATTTATGAGAAATGTATGATTTGGTTAACAAAGGATATTAAGAATAGAACATTGCCGAAACATAACCGGTAACCTGGTCTGTGGAATTTCCCATATCGCCGGAATTTCTGTATAATAAAACTTTTGATTTAGTAGCACCTAAATTTTTACACACATTCATGGCAGTTATTACAGCGCCGCCACCATTCATTTCTATGTCGCCTTCCTGAAATTCTTCATTTAATTTAGAGGCGTCAAAATTCCCGATATAGTCGAGTGCATTTTTATCTATTACCGAAGCTTTTTCTCTGGAAAAATGTGTAGATAAATTTGAGCTGGCAATTATCAAAGCATTCTTTCCTTTCAATGCTCCGGATAAAGCTGTTGTGAGTGCGTCAATATTTGCGGAATCCTGATTGCCCATAATTATCGGGATTAGTTTAAAACTATAGAGGACCTGTTGTAAAAAGGGCAGCTGAATTTCAATTCCATGTTCATCCATCTCATGTCCAAGTGTGGATGAAATAAGTGCATCGTTACTATTGGCCAGTTGCCAGACAAGATCTTTATCAATATTTACATCGCCAATTGGTGTTGAGTATGCATCGCCTTTAAATAGAGAAACTTCTTCAAAATAGGTGTGTAGGCTGGTTGAAATTACCACAACATAATCAATGTCCAAATCAAGTATTTGCCGGTAAGCACGGGCGGCAACACCACCACAAACCATCAATTCGTCATTAGGCACAATCAGCCCATAAACGTTGTTGGCTTCTTTTTCAACTTTGGAGCTTTCCAAAAAAACGGCAACTTCACGTTCTAAAATATTTTTTTGCTTTGAATAAAATTTACCGGCTGACCCTGGTTGCCGAATTAGTTTTTCCATTCTTTCGTAAATCCTGGTTTTTACAAACATTTGCTGAACCGATCCAAAATATACATTATTGTGGAAATTGAACAAAGCAAAAAAAACAATTATAATTTAGTTTCAAATATAGATTTATAAGCGTCACGATTAATTAAATCTTAAAAATCATGCCTGTTATGGTCGTATATTATCTATAACAATATTCAGTTTTTGTCAGTCAATTTAAATATGTAAAAGCAAAAAGTATTCCATAAATATATTATTGGAGAATGTTGCTAAATCAAGGCAAAGCAGAAACGATGTTATCAACCTCAAAATTTAATTGTGCAAATCTGTGAAAAAATGCAACACTATATTGAACAGTTTTGAATTATTTTTCTTTTTAGTCGATTAACTGTAAGTTTATTTTCATTTTGTTCGCCGATTGGCGAATAAGCTTTTTGGGCGTAAGAAGAAACTTTTTACATAAAAACTACGAAGACTCTTTCCAGTATAAAAATTTAAGGTGAAGTAAAGATGGGATTTTGGGGCAAGGCAATTGGAGCGAGTTTGGGGTTTGCAGTAGGTGGTCCTTTGGGCGCGGTTTTAGGTGGGGTTCTTGGCCATAGTTATGATTCGCAAAATGGGTACTCTCGGCAATATTTTGAACGGGAGGACCATACCTGGCCGGAAGTAGAGCAGGAGTTTGACAAGCAATATTTGTTTTATGTAAGCCTGGCATCATTGTCGGCAAAAATGGCTAAAGCCGATGGTGTAATTACGTCTGATGAAATTCGCGCTTTTGATCATTTTTTAAGATTTGATCTGCGGCTGGATGTGGATGAACGTAAAAAAATAGCGCTGATTTTTAACGAGGCAAAAAACTCTCCTGAAGAGGCAACGGCGATTGCCAGCCAGTTTAAAGCCTTAATTGGTTATCAACGAGAAGTTTTGCACATGATGATTCAACTACTTTTCAGAATCGCCATGGCTGATGGTCACATGCATCCGGATGAACAGCGCTTTATTGATCAGATGGCTTCAATCTTTCAATTATCCCAGGTGGAATATCAGCAGATACGCGCTTTGTATATTAAGGAAACCGGCAGGGCATATCAGATTTTAGGTGTTACCCAAAATGACTCAGACGATGTGATAAAAAAGGCTTATCGCAAATTGGTGCGCGAATATCATCCCGACAAAATGCAAGCCAAGGGTGTCCCGGAAGATTTTATAAAAGTTGCAAATGAAAAGATGGCCGAAATAAATAAAGCCTATGATGATATTTGTAAAGAGCGGGGAATTTGACAATTGACGATTGATTATTGAAGGATTGTTTAAGATCTTAAATACTAATAAAGATTAAGCGGAGATTAGAAAATCGGTCTCCGTGCTGTTAAAATGAATGATTTAAAACACTCACTGAAATGAGGTGAATTATGGATGAAAAACAAGACGATTTTTACCAAAAGTTAAGATTAAAAATAGCTAACTATCTTGATAAAAAAGATTTTGCTTATGGCGATATTCTTTTACTAGCACCGGATTTTTTTCATCTCCTGGTAAAGCTCTCATTAGATCCGCGTGTAGAAACAGTTAAAAAAGCAAAATTGGCTTTTGCAATCACCTATTTTTTCTCACCAATTGATTTACTTCCGGAAGCAATACTTGGCCCAATTGGTTACCTGGATGATATCGCAGTAGCAGCTTATATTTTAAATGATTATGTAAACAATAATGAGTCAGACCTTTTATACGAACACTGGGCAGGGCAGAGTGATGTGTTAGCATCCATACAGAATGTGCTTACAATGGCCAATCGTTTTTTGGGCGAGGGACTTTGGAAAAGGGTTAAAAATAAAATTGGCGCAAAGTTTTAGTTGCCAAAAGACTCATTTGCTATTCTACTGGAACCGAAATGGCTAAAGCTATATTAGTTTTTTTGTCGCTTATCATTCTAACGAATTGTTCAGATTCAACAAGCTCCAACAGATCACATTATGATCTACCAACTGAGTTCCGTCTATGGCCCGGAAGTGCCTGGGTATATGAATCGGTTTATGAAATTCAAGATACAACTGTCTTTGATACGCTTTATATTTCAAAACAATTTAATGATTATTATGGGTATTCTTGGGAACCTGATGATCACTGGTACTTAGTAAATAATTTTGAAGGAATATTGTTAGTTCATGGACGAGTCAGGTTTAACAATCCTCCGGATACTTCATTTTACCGTAAACCCTATATTTGGGCATTTTTTAATGAAGACACAGGCTCTGTTGATTTTAGTAAATATAAAGATTATAGGATATCAGAAGATAAAATCCATATTGGTATTGAAAATGACATGTCTATTTTTGGTAACTATTATGATGGTTTTGTTCAATCTAATATAGATACAACATCAGAAGACAGGGTTGAATTAAATGTGCTTATCACAAAAAGTGGTTTTTATCAATGGACGCAGTTTTTCCTTGATGGCCGTGTATTACGTCGTATGACAATGAAGAATACTATATTTTCTCCACCACCTGAACCACCCAAAAATAAAAGTTATTTTCCAAAATCCTCATTCAGGGAAGAACTAATTTTAAAATCACTGAATCCCTTGCCATCTTTAAAAACATTTCAATAATATGTTTTGAATTAGAAATAAAACGCTTTTAATATGATCCCCATTAAAAATAATCTAGTTAAACTCCATAAAAAAATTTCAACTCCTGCATTACTTATCGATGAAAAAAAAAGGCAGACTAATCTGGATGTAATGCAAAGGCATGCAGAAAAATATTCTGTTAATCTGCGACCGCACTGTAAAACGCATAAATCGCCAGAATTTGCAAAACAGCAAATCGCATTAGGTGCTAAAGGTATTACCGTGGCTAAACTTTCAGAAGCTGAGGAGATGGCAGCAAATGGAATTGATGATATTTTTATTGCCAATCAAATAGCCCAATCTAAAAAGTTAATCAGCCTTAAAAAGCTTCATGAGCAAATAAACCTGATAGTTGGCCTGGACAATGAACAACATATTAATATCTTGCACGATGAGTTTTGTAAATCCCAAAAGCCATTGCAGGTACGCATAGAAATAGATTGTGGGTACGGCCGATGTGGAATTACGCCGGAAAATGAATACTTAACAAATCTGGCAAAAAAAATATCACAAACAAAATGGCTAAAACTTGAAGGATTGTTTACACATGCCGGGCATGCTTATGCATCAAAATCAAAAAAAGAGATTACCCAGATTGCCCAACAGGAAGCCGGACAAATTTTGAAAGCTAAAAATATATTAAGGCAAAACGGCATTGAAGTTGCAACTATCAGCGTTGGTTCAACCCCGACAGCAAAAGATGTTATTAAAATTCCGGGGATAACAGAAGCGCGGCCAGGCAATTATATCTTTTATGATGGTATTCAGCAAGCCTTGGGAGTTTGCGGATTTGACCAATGCAGTTTGTTCGTTTTATCTACAATTACTTCACAGCCGGCACCTGATAGAATAGTGTGTGATGCAGGTAATAAGGCACTTAACCTGGATCGTGGAGCCCATTCACAGATAACGCTGGATGGATTTGGAACACTTGTCAATCTTGATGGGCAAATAATTAGTGTCTCGGAAGAGCATGGAATTATCAGATTAGACAAGCCCATTGATGTACCGATCGGTAGCCCGCTGTTAATAATTCCCAACCATGCTTGTGTTGTTGCAAATCTTTACGATAAGTACCATGTAATTGACACGGATGCAAATGTGCAAAGACTTCCCATTTCTTGCCGTGGAATGAGCCAATAAAACAGGCAGGACTGACGCAAGTGAAGATGTATCCTGGATGTCATGCTGAGCTTTCGGCGCAGTTCAGCCGAATGGAACGAAGCATCCCTTTAAAAATGGGATTCTTCACTTCGTTCAGAATGACAAAGCTTTTTTGGTTTTAAAGAAAAGAATCCCAAATAATGAAACTAATTTATAAACGAATATTCTTGGCCATGGGCCTTTTTGCCATTACGATTTTTTTCTCGGGCTACCTGGTTTATAAAACCTATGAAAGCCTGGGCGAAGATCTGGTACGGCGAACTGCTTTGCTGATTGGAGATTCAATTAACGAGGTGCTGGCCAATGCAACGGATAAAAATCTTGAATCACTGACTGCAAAAGAAAAACGTACTGTCCGTAGATTAATGCGCTCGTTAACTTCAGAGGCAGGCAACATTATCAATATTCTGCTTATTAATGATAAAATGCGCATCTTGCTTAGTAACGATCCTGCTGTTGAAGGCCTTGAGTACACATCCTCAGAAGAGTTGGCCAATTTGCAGGGAGACCAGCCTAAAGTTATCACTAAAGCCTGGGGTGATAGTATCCGCGTCGTTGATGTTATCCTGCCATTAAAAAGTGAGGAGGACTATGTTTACGGCTATCTACGGCTTGTACTTTCCCAAAAAGGAATTCAAAACTTTTTTTCGGATATCTCGGTTATTTTTGTCCCTCTTGTAATAGTGTTTGCGCTTTTGATTGGATTCACAATTTACTTTATTTCCCGTGCTTATACCCGACCGCTGCAATCAATTGAACAAATGGCAGAAAACCTTAATGCAGGTGATTATGATTATCGAATTAACTATGAAAATAAGGATGAATTTACAGAAACATTTTCTTCGATAAATAAATCTCTGGAAAAAGTAAGTGTTCTAAACGAGAGCTATAAAAAAGCAGAAAAAAGAATCAATGCGCTTTTACAGGTTGTAGATGAAAGCATCATACTTTTGGATCAGTCTAAAGAAGTGATTAGTTACAATGAGGCAGCTGTTGAGCTTTTTCAATGTCCGCTGGAGATTTTGTTTGAGAGCCACTTTAAGCAAGTCCAGAATATGAACCAGGAGTTAAAAAAACTGGTTGAACATGTTTTTGAAAAAGAAGAGCATATCAGAGCAAAGGAAATGATTTTATGGTTGCCCGATGGACGCGATGTTTTAGCCCGGGTTTCCAGTTTTGTTTTTAAGGAAGAAGGTAAACTTTCAGGCATTCTTTTAACAATTAAAGACCAGAAGTTAATTAACGAGCTACAGCGCAATCTTCAGCGCTCTATGAAATTTGGAGTTATTGCCAATCTTGCTTCTTCCATCAGCCACGAAATAAAAAATCCTTTGTCTTCAATGGCTATCCATGCAGAAATCTTGAATGTGCGCATGCAGGATCTGGAGATTGAAAACAAAGATGTTGTTGATAAATCCCTGGAAGTAATTCAAACCGAGGTAAAGAGGCTAAACCGAATTATTTCACAATTTTTTAATCTTGCGCGCATTAAAAAAACGGATTTAATGTTGATCGATGTTAATAAAATTATTGAAGATGTTTTAACCCTTGTCAGCCAGCAAGCTATTGAACGAAACATAAAAGTTGAAATGGATTTAAGTGATAATCTCGAACGCGTTTATGGCGATGCTGACCAGTTGAAGCAGGTAATCTTAAACATCACACTAAACTCATTCCAGGCGATTCATCATGATGGAATAACTAAAATCCGTACATTAATGAAACCGGCATCCATTGTTGTTGAAATTGAGGATAATGGTTCGGGTATGACTCCTGAAACCCAGGAACGTCTGTTTGAACTTTATTACACAACTAAGCACGATGGCGGTGGAATCGGTATGGCGATTTGCAAAAACATTGTTGAAGCCCACGAAGGAAAAATCACTTTTAAAAGCGTAGTAGATAAGGGCACTACATTCCATATTGAATTACCCAGAAAAGATAAAACACAACAGCTGAAAGCATCGGCTGAGCGGAATCAAGTGAAATAATGATGTCTTTTTTGGAATGCATTGACTGTGTCATAGCATGAATCAACACAGTTGATTCTCTCCAAATCAGAGCAAAATTATTCTTTTAACTTAAATTCTGTTGTTAAAACAAGGAATCAGTATTTTAACTACATCTTTAAACTCGACCCCCCTCGTCTCAATAATTATGGCGGTTCAAGATACAGAACCATACTTGCCGGCCTGCCTTGATTCGATCATCGCACAAACTTATACCAACTGGGAGTTGATTGCGGTTAACGATCATTCCACGGATCGAACTCCTGAAATTTTAAAGGAGTATTCAAAAAAAGATAATCGCATTCGCGTATATGATAGCGGCGATAATTATAAACTTATTCCAACTTTACAGGTGGCTTACAAACAATGTCGTGGCGAATTAATAAACCGCATGGATTCTGATGATAAAATGCCAGATTATAAAATTCAGCTGTTGGTGGATGAATGGCAAAAGTATGGCAAGGGGACGATTATTGCAGGGGGTACAGAGCATTTTGTAGACGAAGGTGAAGTTGGCGATGGCTTTCTTCGATATGAGCGTTGGCTGAATGAAGTTGCAAAAAATGGTACTCATTATCAGGAAATTTACCAGGAGTGCGTCATCCCTTCTCATTGCTGGATAATTCATAAAGATGACTTTGACCTGGTGGGTGCATTTGATCCCATCGTCTATCCTGAAGATTATGATCTTTGTTTCCGCTTCTACCGCGAAGGTCTAAATGTTGTTGGAATTGACAGAATTTTGCATTTCTGGCGTGATAGGTCCAACCGTATTTCACGCACTTGGGAGGAATACAAAGACAACCGCTACTTCGATCTAAAACTAAGATATTTTTATGAGTTGGACCGCGATAGAAAGCGACCATTGGTTTTATGGGGTGCCGGGCGCAATGGCAAAGATATGGCCAAATTGCTTCTGGCAAACAATGATTCATTTCACTGGGTGTGCGATAATCAGCGCAAAATTGGTGAGCATGTTTATGGTGTAAAAATGGAACATTTCAATACAATCCCTGAACGAGATAATCCACAAATAATAATTGTAGTTTCATCCCCGGATGGAAAAGTGAGCATTCGAAAACAATTGCAGGAATGGAGAAAAGAACCGGTTAAAGATTTCTGGTTTTTTGCCTGAAGAAATTTCAGTGAGCTATGCAGTAGGTTTCTACAAAGCATATTAAAATGAGATCCTTCACTTCCGTTCAGGATGACAAAACTGGTTTGTCATTCAGAGCGAAACGCAATGCAGCGAAGAATCTCATACAGAAAATTTAAGAGTTAAAAATTATACTTATTATCCTCAATTAGTTTGTCGGCGATACGGCGACGCGCAGCAACAACGTTAAGACCTGCAACTTTTGTAAATCTTTTTAGGCCCATCATCAACCCTTTATTCTCATCGCCTTCTGCAAAACTGTTTATCGCATCAATCCCTTCTTTGTAAATTCTAAAAGAAGCATCATAAACCCAAACATCCAAAATATCTTTGTATAAGCTTAATTTATTTTCATCATACATTTTACTTAGCTTTTGCACCCGCAACATTACGGACTCAGCCGTATAAAGCTGCATAATTATATTAGAAAAGTTGAATAATAATTCCTGTTCCTGCATTAAGGCAACCTGGTACTTTTTCATTGCAGCACCGGCTATCAGTAAAACAGTTTTTTTGAAATTGGAAACAATTTGTTTTTTTGTGGAAAAATAATCTAAATCTTGTTCTTCAGAAGGTTCCATTATTTCTTTTGCCACTTCTTTGGCCGGAGTCAGCAAATCAATCTCGCCTTTCATGCCGCGTTTTAAAATTTCCCCGATTATAACAGTGCGGTTGATTTCATTTGTCCCTTCAAAAATACGGTTGATTCGCGAATCCCGATATGCTTTTTCAACCTGGGTTTCCTGTGAATAGCCCATCCCACCATAAATCTGAACGCCTTCATCCACAACATAATCCAGCATTTCAGAACCAAAAACTTTGCTGATCGATGCTTCAATCCCAAACTGCCGAATGCCCTCAACAATTGCTTTATCTTTTTCCATTCCGCTGTCCTGCAAAGCTTGTGTGGCATTTTCGATGTCATTGCTAATTCGGTAAGTAAGCGATTCATTAGCAAAAGTACGGATAACCTGTTCAGCCATTTTGTATTTCATAGCAGGAAAAGAGGAGATATATTGTCCAAACTGTTTACGCTCATTGGAATACCGGACGGATTCATTGATTACATTTTTACATGCACCAATAGTTGCTCCGGCCAGTTTAATCCGACCAAAGTTTAGAATATATAAAGCAATTTTAAAGCCATTGCCTCGCTCACCCAGTAAATTCTCAACCGGCACTTTTACATCTTCTAAAAAGATTTGAGTTGTAGAGGAACCCTGGATACCCATCTTTTCTTCATCAGGTGCTATTTCAACACCCTCCGAGTTACGCTCAACAATAAAAGCGCTCAGGTTTTTATCATCATCTATTTTTGCAAACACCGTCAAAATATTGGCAATACCACCATTTGTGATCCACATTTTTACACCATTTAAAATGTAGTGTTTGCCATCGTCGCTTAAAACAGCTTTTGTTGTACCGGAATTTGCATCCGAGCCGGCATCAGGTTCAGTGAGGCAATACGCCCCGATGTGTTCGCCGCTTGCAAGTTTTGGAATATATTTTTTCTTTTGCTCCTCATTGCCAAAATAAAGGATTGGTAAAGTGCTGATTCCGGTATGGGCGGAAAAGGCAACAGAAAAAGCAAAACCTTTTCCAATGGCTTCAACCACGCGCATGGAAGTTAAAAAACTTTGTCCAAAACCATCATATTCTTCCGGGACTGAAACACCAAGTAAGCCAATTTCTCCGGCTTCCTTCATTAATTTGTCGAGTAGTTCTCGGTCGTGTTTGTCCAGCTGATCAATAACCGGGAAAACAGATTTATCGGTAAATTCGTGAGCGGTCTGAAACATCATATTCTGTTCTTCATCAAACTCTTCGGGAATAAAAATATCATCCGCATTGATTTCTTTAATCAAGAATTCCCCGCCTTTTAAAATATCTTTCATTTTATTCCTCCGTTTAAATTTGGATTTTTTTAAATGAATTAATGATTGTTCGTACCGTCAAACATTTAATTTTTCTGTAATCAGAATGCTTTATGTTTCTCGATCCATGGCCTGAATTTCGTCAATCTCTTCCTGGATAAGTTCTTTAACATGATTAAATATTTTTAAGAAATTATCTTTTTCAGGCTTACTTAAGCGCCTGGCCATTTTATCATTAAAACTCAGGATAATTTCACTGGCTTTTTTTCTTTTAGCGATACCTTCTTTTGTTAAGAAAACCCTCATCACGCGTCTGTCATCTTCGCAGGTTGTTCTTTCAATCAACCCTTTTTCTTCTATGCTTTTTAACAATCGGCTTAAACTTGTGGATTCTACACCAAGCAATGAGGCTAATTGTGTAACGGGTGTTCCACCTTTTTCAATATTGATGAGGACATATCCAATTACCTGAGAGATATCATGTTGCATTGCTTTAAGGTTGTACATTTTAGCAAGCAGATGCCAGGTTGACTTGATGTGATAATCGAAGGTTTCTTTCATTCTCTTTCCTGTTTTTTACTATGCACGTCAAGTAATTTAAATTCTTTACTATGCATGTCAAGGATTTTAAAATTTTTTACAGGTTTGTTATATATTATCTGCATGTTGGGAATATGAGGATATCAAATATGAAAGAAAAGCGTGCTCGTTTAAAAAGGGATATTTACCCTATGCCAGATTTTGTCAAATTGGCACTGGAAAATAACAAGCTAACGGATAAATATTTTGAAAGACCTCCTTATCAGCAAAATGATTATATTGGCTGGATAACCCGCGCAAAAAGGGAAGAGACAAAGCAGAAACGGCTTAACCAAATGCTTGAAGAATTAAAAGGGGGAAAGATATATATGAAAATGAAATGGAAATCCAAATCTTAGAAAGTAAATATCCGGTAAACGCTGACGATTGCATTAAACACTAATTCTCGGTTCTTCTGAAAAAAATTATTATTTCTCTCTTAAATGCATTAATTTGCCGGAATTTTAAAAGAGAATTTATACGTTGCTACAGCAATTATTTCGTGTAAGGTTTCAAAAGTATATCAAAGGAAATAAATGAATTCACACACTTTTCATATCCCGGTTATGGGAATCGGTTTTACAATTGACACGCCTGTAAAGGTTGCGCACTATGGAATTTCATCCGTTGTTTCGTTGGTTGATGATATCCTGATCGAAAAAATGCGTGCTTTTTACTGTGAAAAATTAAACATACCTTTTCAGGAAATTTCGGATAAAATTGAAGATTTCAGGGCTAAACGGATTACAGCTTATTTAAATCTTATGGATAAAATAGTGGATGAGAAATTTACAGAGCTTAAAAAATCCATTCTTGAAAAAGGCCCCGAAATAGAAAAATATATGGATATGCTCCCTGACTTTGCTTCAATTAAAGAGAAATTCAGAGAGCTGACCGAGGGAGATTATCAACCGAAAGAAGTTTGGGAGTGGGTAAAAGCTAATCTTACCCCCGGAAGCATTGATGTAAATATTATGACCAAACTGGATAAGGTTAATTTCCTTAAAAAGGAAAAACTGCCAACAGAATTTAACGATGCCCATGCCGCGCTGAGAGGATTTGCGGAAAGCAATTTACGTTCTTCAATAATTTTGTCTGCCGGATTAAATGCGCGTTTATTTAGCTACTTTGAACAATTTAAAGATTTCTTCCCGGATAAAACGGGCGATATTAAAAAGAAGATAATTTTAAAAGTTAGTGACTTCAGATCGGCAATGATCCAGGGAAAAGTATTTGCTAAAAAAGGATTGTGGGTTTCAGAATATAGAATTGAGTCTGGTTTAAATTGTGGCGGACACGCCTTCGCAACGGATGGTTTTCTGATGGGACCAATCCTGGAAGAGTTTAAGAATAAGCGTGGAGAGTTGGTTCAAAAATTACACGATATTTTAGTTTCTTCCTTAAAAGAGAAAGACCGCTTTATTCCGGATGAACCAATGCCTGTAAAAATTACAGCACAAGGTGGCGTTGGTACGGCTGAGGAACATCAGCTTTTACTTGATTATTATAATCTTGATTCTGTTGGTTGGGGCACACCGTTTCTTTTAGTTCCCGAAGCCACAAATGTTGATGGACATACACGCGGCTTATTAGAAAAGGCAAAAGAAGAAGATTTATACCTTAGTAATATTTCCCCGCTTGGTGTTCCTTTTAACAGCCTTAAAGGCAATACAAAAGATTTGATGAAAGAGGCTAAAATAGAAAAAGGGAAACCGGGCAGCCCATGTCCAAAAAAGTATCTCGTTTCCAATACGGAGTTTACTGAGCGGGCCATTTGCGTTGCTTCTCGCCAGTACCAGAAAAATAAAATTAGTTTATTGGAACAGACCCATGGCCGCCAAAATGGATTTCAAAAAGAATACGATAAAGTTGTTGACAAATCTTGTATTTGTGTCGGATTAGGTACTTCGGCATTACTAGAAAACAATCTTGATCACAAAGTTGAAGGTCCGGGTGTTTCGATTTGTTCAGGGCCAAATATGGCTTATTTTTCGGAGACCGTGTCTTTAAAGAAAATGGTTGCCCACATCTATGGCAAAGCAAAATTGGTTAAACGAAACGATCGCCCAAATATGTTTATAAAAGAGTTGGAAATGTATCTGGATTATTTGAAAAACAAGATTGATGAAGTCTCCGGCCCTCTTGCAGAAAAACAAAAAAAATATTTTCTTTCATTTCAAGAGAATCTGGATGAAGGTATAAACTATTATAAGGAATCCTTCAGTACATTGTTGGATAAGTTTGGAGATACAAAATCTGGTTTTATTACAAATCTGGAAAATCTTAAAAATAGATTGAATTCTATTAAAGTATCTTAAAAATATCGTGATTATAAAGCTGTTCTAAAAAAGGGGCAGCTTTTTTTTCTCGCCCGCCAGTTTAAGCTGTTACAAAATATATTATTAACCACGGAGGGACGCAGAGAACCACAGAGTAAAATTAAATGTTCTAATACTTTTATATAATAATTTCATCTGTGAAATTCCGTGTTAATCAGTGGTTAAAGAATAACTGCCCAATAGTGACTCCCTTGGAAAGCTTCAACAAAATTAAGGAAAATATTATGGCCGAAGTAATTGATTTACGAGACCTTATGAACAAGATCCAGGAAATGAAAAAGATGGATGCCAACCTGGCCCTGGAATTTGATTGCGTTATCGAAGTAGAAGATATCAATCCTCTTGTAAAAGTTATAAACTATTCCATCAACTATATCTCTCAGCTTACAGATCAACAACTGCAGATTTCACTTAACCAAAGCATGAGTGGTATTACATTAAGTTTTACAGCTTTCACAGAAAAGGAAGATCGCCCGGCTATTAATGAGCAGGTTGTGGAAGCTTTAAAAGCATATCAGGCAGATATTGAGCTAAAAGGTGAAGTGGGTAAATTTGCGCAACTACTCATTTCTTTTGAGAAATAAAAAAATATTATTCTATTATTTATACGAGGAAAATCCCATCTTTTTCCAGGCGGATAAGTTTTTTCTTATATAAAGTACCAACCGCTTTTTTAAATGTTTTTTTGCTCATCTCTAAAATGGCAGTGATTTCGGCTGGATCACTCTTATCAGTAAGACTTAAAAAGCCATTATTGTTTTGCAGTTTTTCCAGAATTTTTTGAGCATTGGGTTCAACATTCCCAAAGCCTGGTTTTTGCAGTGTTACATCAATTTTGTTGTCCGGCCGGATATTCTTAATAAATCCTTCAACTTTATCACCAGTTTTAATTATCTGAAAAATATCGTTATTAAAAATCAGGCCACGGTGCATATTATTGATTATCACATTAACCCCGAGTTCTGTAGCATCCAAAATCAGTAAATCTACCTTTTCCCCTTTTTCAACGAAAACATCATCCTTTTCAAGGAAGCGGTTAAAGTTAGCAGAAGCTACAAGCCTGTCTGTCTGTTGATCCAAATATAAATAGACGACATATTTTTTGCCCATAACCATTTTAGTAGGTTGCTCCTTAAACGGTACAAACAGATCTTTCTCCAAACCCCAATCAAGGAAAGCGCCAAATTTAGTAACCTCCTTTACTGGTAAGTAGGCAAATTCATTTAACAGTATTTTAGGTTTTGCGGTGGTTGCTGTCAGCCGGTCTTCGGAATCATTAAAAATAAAAACATCAATTTCATCACCAATTTTCAAATCGTCTGTAACGTATTTATTTGGCAGCAAAACTTCACGGCCTTGTTGATCTTCCAAATATACACCATTTTCTGTTTCCCGGGCCGCGGTTAGCAGATTATATTTTCCAAGTTCAATCATTTTCTTTTCTTTTATATAAATTGATCATTAAAATATAATCAATAATAACATCACATTATAAATTATAATTTTGGGGAAATGAAATGGACGGAACAAAGCGCAGTAATATTAAACCGGGCGCAGAAGTAAAAATTGTACTTAAAAAAGATCAACGCTCCGGAAACCTTACGGAGGGAGTTGTAAAAGATATTTTAACCAAGTCGCCAAACCATCCGCATGGCATAAAAGTACGCCTGGAAAACGGAGATGTAGGACGGGTAAAAGAAATATTATCTTAATTATCAGGCCATATTTAAAGCTCAATTCTCTCCAGCCATTTTTTTTGTTTGATTCTTTTTGGCATTAATACGACCTTTGTTTATGCAAAATATAAAACTTTTCTGCGGGTCGAACCCCGATTATTACTACTTCCAAAATGAAATTATTAAACGTGTTGAATCCGGCCGTGATAATTGGTTGGCTGTTTTGCCGGTCAACAGGGCTGTTCGTATATTTTCACGCAAAGTGATTGAATATGCGCCCAACCAAATTACAGCCGCTGCCCCTGTTTTTGCTTTCGATACGATATTGCTGGATTTGTATAAGCAAACTCCTTTTAGCAAGACCGTTGTTTCAAAAGACTTAATGGGTTTCCTGATCGAGGAAATCCTAAAAAAACTGTCCGGGCAATTTTCATTTTTACCAAAAACAACTTCTCCACCCAACAGGCTTATCCAAAAAGTTACAAAAATGATAAGCGAGCTGCGCCGTTTTGGCTATTCCGCCAACGAACTTGATTCGAAGAATGCAGAGGACCTGGAAATTGAAATAGACAAATTGGATGATTTTGTTTTAATCCTCCATGAATTGGAAAAGACGCTTGGAGATCGTTATATAGACAACCCGCAGGCAATGCATCAGGCGGCATTAAATCTTGATCAGGAAGCATTTAAAAATCAGTTTCCTAATCTTGAAAATATTTTTATCAGCGGATATGGCCTTTTTACTCCGGCCATGTTTTCATTTATAGAAAAGGCAGCTGCCTGGGTTTCAATATCGATAAAACTAGAATATCTAAAAGGCAACGACGCCTTGTTCGGTCATACAAAGCCCGCATTTGACCGTTTTCAAAATATGGGTGCTGAAATAATTGAATTGTCAGAAAATCAACCGCTGGCCCAGAAATTATTCAATCGTGAAAGAAAAGCAGGGACTTTTAATGCGGGTGATAAAATTGAACATTTTGTCAGCGACAACAGGCAAGAAGAAATCAGGCAAATCGCGCAGTCAATTTTTCAGATTCATAAAAATGATTCAGTTCCTCTTGATAAAATTGCAATCACTTTCAATCCAATGGAGACGTATGTCCCTTCAATCCGGCGGATTTTTGATGAATATGGAATCCCGTTCAATTTATCAACCGGCTACCCATTAAAACAGTCACCGCTAATAAGTACTTTGTTAAGCGTGCTGGATGTGATCGATGAAAATTTTGAATATGGTCGCGTTTCAAACATAATACAATCTCCTTTTTTAAATAAGGAAGGCACAAATTACAATTATCTGTTTAAGGCGATCATAAAAAACCGTATTCGTTTTTTGACCTCTGGTTGGGATGAACGATTGATCAAAAGTATTAACCGCAGTGGTGATCGAATTTCTGAAATCCTGGAACAACAAATCACTCACTTAAAAACTTTCCTTGAGCCCTTTTATAAGTTTGCACCAGGCAAACAACCTGTTTTGCAATATAAAAATGAGTTCCTGGTTTTGTTGGAGCAAAGTGCTGCATTACAATGGTACGAAGCAGAAAACAGCCATTTAAACAATCAGCAAAAAGAACGAGAATTCCGGGCGTATAACCGGTTTATGAAAATACTGGATCAATTTACATGGTCCATGCAAATCCTGTTTGAAGATCGTGCCATTGAGTTCAAAACATGGTATCAGCATTTGCGGTCTGCTGTAAATAATGCTGTTTATAATTTGACAGAGTGGCCAATAGAGGCTGTTCAAATAATGCCTCGTTTGGAAATCCAGGCTATTGATTATGACATCCTTTTTGTCGGTGGCCTTGTTGATGGCGATTTCCCGCGGTCATCTAATGCAGATATTTTTTTGAATGATTTGAACCGCGAAAAAATGGGGTTGGTCGCCAGTGAAGATCTGCTTGCGCAAGATAGGTTCATATTCTACAACTTGCTGGTATCGGCTAACAGGAAAGTGATTCTGACGACACCTCGTTTTTCGGGTGAAAAAGCCTTGGTGCCATCTACCTTTTTGGATGATTTAAGGGAAAGTTGCTCCTTTGAAACAATTACGGATCATGAAAATATTTTTATCAGTTTGCCAAAACTTTGGGAATCATTCGGAACAGCGATTCAGGAACAAGACTTAGAATTGTCATCATCTGCCTTAAAAACCATAGAAGAAAATAATCTGTCCGGATCAATTAATCGTCTTTTAGAAAAAATAGAAATCCAACAGCAAAGATTAATGTTAAGCGCCAAAGCCGGGATTTATGAAGGCCGGTTAACCGGAAACAATAAAATTGAGAATTATTTACAAGGCCGGTTTAAAGAGCACAAATGGAGTATTACCCAGCTTGAAGATTATGCTTTTTGTCCAATGCAATATTTGTTGAAACGCCTTTTTCGCCTTGAAGAATCGCCTGAATTTGATGAAGAGGTCAGCCCTCTTGAACGCGGAAATACAGTACATTCAATCTTGTTCAAGTTTTATATGGAACTGCGCAAGCTTAATTCTTTAAACAACCCACAAAAACATTTTGATCTTTTAAAACAAATAACCCGCCAGGAAATGTCGCGCCTGCCTTTTGATGGATTTTTCTGGGAAATTGAACAAATGCGGTATTTTGGCAAAGAGGGTAAAGCCGGGTTGCTTGAAACTTTTTTAAATATCGAGCGGGAAGAAATTTCAAGGACCGGTTTTATTCCGGCTCATTTTGAATTTTGTTTCGGGGCAAACTATGATCGGGATGTAGATCCGGCCAGTGTGGAAAATTTATTAAAACTGGAGGATGACGACGGCGCTACAATGTTGATTAACGGCAAAATTGACCGAATCGATATTGATCCTAAATCTGGTTTAGCCGCAGTGTTTGATTATAAAACGGGGTCTATTGCCGGTAAAAATGCCAAACCGATTTCAAGGGGCTTGAGCTTTCAGTTACCGGTTTATATTTTGGCTGTGGAGCAGCTGTTGGATTTAGGCCTGGAAGTAGTCTATGGTGCATATTATCAGGTTAAAGATGTTCAAAACTGTAAGCGGGAAGGCGGTATTGCAGATGTTGAAAAATTCCCATTTATAGATAAAAAATCCCAGGCTGCTGTGCCAAACAGGTATTCTGAGCTTGATGGCAAAAAACTGACTTTTGATGAATTGATCGAATTTTCAAGAAGGGAAGCTTTGTCAAAACAAAAAGAATTATTTAGCGCCCACTTTACACACACAAAGTACCCGGATGATAAAATGTGCAAATCTTTTTGTGACTACCGACGCATTTGCCAAAAACTTGTTGCCAAGTTGAAGATGAAAAACAAATAATAATTTCAAAAATATAATCAACTGTTTTTTATGGTTTATAAAAACTCTATTCCACTATCTAAAGATAGTGGCAAATAGAAATAACAATTATTGGTTAGCATTTTTAAGACCCTTAGGTCATGGGCAAAAAAACAAAATTAATTGGGTTTTGAGCCTGCAAAAGGAAAAATTTGAATTTAACACAATCACAACAAGCAGCTTTAGCACTGGATAAAAACATAAGCGTAACCGCAGGTGCCGGTTCCGGTAAAACACGCATCCTGGTAGACAGGTTTTTAAAAATTGCCACAGAACAGCCGAATCTAACCCGGCATATTGTAGCAATTACTTTTACTGAAAAAGCTGCCGGCGAAATGCAGGAACGTATCGCCGAGGAAGTTAACCAGCGTTTGCATAAACCCAATTTGGCAGCGCCGGATAGAAAAAATCTGCAATCAATCCGTGACCAACTTAGTTCCGCTCATATTTCCACGATCCATGGATTTTGCATGCGTATCTTGCGCGAGTTTCCAATTGAAGCGGGGATAACTCCGGACTTCGCTATTCTCGATCCGATCCGGCAGCAAGTGCTTCTTTCAGGCGCCATCAAGGAAGTTTTTAAAGAACTGGATCAGTCGGCTCTTTCGGATACTGAGACAGATTGGTTTCAGTTATTCACTTCATTATCCAGAAAACGTGTCCAGGAAATGCTGGAAACTGCCTTACAAAAACCATTTGAAACCGGCCAGCTAATCAAAAATTTTAAAGACAGGACCAAGGCCGAATATCTTGATTTTCTGAAACAAAAATGGCGGGCCGTCTTTTCGCAATCAGTATCAGGCAATGATTTGCAAGGTGCTGCTATGTTGGTTGATGAAATAATAAATCATGATATGCCTGGCATTAAAACCCCGGAAGCACAAGAGCTGCAAAAATATCTGCGCAACTATCAAAAAACATTTTCAAGTGATCCTGATTCGCTAGAGACCCGCTCAGCTTATCTTGTGTTGGCAAAAAACTTTACGGCAAAAAGTAACAGTAATCCTTATAAAACGCTAAATCAGCTTGGTAAAAAAGAGAGCTGGTCTCCGGCAGCCCAGCAATTGGTTTTGGAATTGAGCACGCTCCTTTCACCGGTAAAGAAAAAAATCAACCAGCTAAATCCGGGATTAGCTCCCGGTGAAACGGACGCTCAATGGTTTGATCTCTTTACGGTTTTTATAAAACTTTTTAAACAGGTAAATGAAAAATTCTGGGTTATAAAAAATGAACAGGGTGTTTTAGATTTCGAAGATTTGCAAATATTCACGGTAAACCTGTTGCGGGAAAATGAAGAAGTTCGCCAAAAACTGCATCAGCGATTCCGCTATATCATGGTGGATGAGTTTCAGGATACAAATCCGATTCAGTGGGAAATTGTCGAATTGCTATCTATGGAAAACGAGCGTCTTGCACCGGATCAGACTTTTGTGGTTGGTGATCCAAAACAATCCATTTATGGTTTTCGTGAAGCGGACATCCGAATTTTTAAAAATGTAGTTCAGCAATTTTCAGATGAATCCGGAAGCCTCTTTGCAGAAACATATCCGGGCAATATTGTTTTTCGTGAAAGTTTCCGTTTTCTGCCGCAGATAAATTCTTTTATAAACCATTTCTTTAGCCAAATTTTATCACTTGACAGCAACAATCCGTTTGAGGTTGGTTATGAGAATCTTTCCGCACAACGCGATGTTCCAGGAAAGGGGGATATCGAGTTGGCTGTTTTTGATGAAGATAATCAAACTTTGTCTGAGCCAGATTTCATGGCTCTGAAAATCCAAGAACTTATGCAACAGAAAGCTCAGGTTTATGAATGGAGTGACGGCAAGGAGCAACCACGTGAAATACGCTATGGTGATATTGCCATTTTAATTCGCGACCGTTCATCGCTTTCGGATATTGAGCAGGCATTCCGCAAACATAATGTGCCTTTTAAAACGGTTGGCGGGATTGGATTTTGGCAGCGGCAGGAGATTTTCGACTTCTATCATATTCTGCGGTTTCTGGCAAATCCAAATGATGATTTTGCATTGGTCGCACTTTTACGTTCCAGACTGTTTTTATTACCCGATACAGCCCTTTTCTTTTTTACAGATATAAAAGAAGATAACTTTTTAAAGCGGCTTGCCATATTGAAGGATGATGACCGCTTATCAGAAAATGAGCGTCAGAAATGTGTAGAGGCCTTTAATTTAATTACACGCTGGGTTGCTTTTCGGGAACGGCTGACTTTGGGTGAACTGCTTAATACAATCGTAGAAGATACGTATTTGTTTGCACGACTCAATGCAGAATTTAGCGGCGAGCAGCGCACGGCAAACCTGCAGAAAATTATTGATCTGGCTGATAGTTTTGATCAATCCGGGCCGGGAGGTTTGCATGCCTTTTTGGATACAATTGATGATTTGATAAACAGGCAGGTTCCGGAAGGTGAAGCATTTTTAGCATTAGAAGATACAGGCAGTGTAAAAATAATGACAATCCATGTTTCTAAAGGATTGCAGTTTCCGGTAGTTTTTACGCCCTTTTTAAATCGTACAATGCGTGGTACCGGAAATGATGTTTTGATTGACCGGGAATTAGGTATGGCTGTCTCTTTAAAAGGAGATGAAGAATATGGAAACAGTGAAAATGAAAACACCCTTTATAACCTTTTGCGCATCCGTCAAAAACAAAAAGAGCTGGCCGAACTAAAACGAATATTTTATGTGGCGGTTTCCCGGGCCAGTGACTGGCTTTTTATGTCTGCCTCGGCAAAAAAGGATAAAAGCAGAAGTGACAGTATGTTTAAATGGTTGGAAGAATGTCTGATCAACGAAGGTAAATCGCCTTATCTGGCCAACACAATCCACTTTGATGGCTTTGATTTAAAGATTGTCCGCGAGTATGAAGTTTCGGATCAGGATTATGCACACTCTCCGGGATTTAGCAAATTGATCGAAACCTTGCGGAACCGGGATGAATTGCCGGAAAGCAATTCTAAAAAAATAAAAATTGCCCGGCCAATTGAGCCAAAATCTTTAGGCAGGATTTTTTCCGCCACCGCTTTAATGACTTTTGTTCGCGATCCGGAAGAGTATTATCAGCGTTATCATTTGGGATATTTTGAGGGCGATTACCAAAAATTTGTAGTGGATGTAAAAAGCTCCGGTGAGATTGACAGCCTGCTTAAAGGGAAAATTGTGCATCGTTTTCTGGAGGTGTATAAATCGGAAGATGAAGAGGCCGGCCTGTTAATTGAGCGAATCCTATTTGAGCATGAAATTTACGATCCGCAAATGACCAATGCATTAACAGGTGAATTAATAAATATCCTGCAAAAAATGCATGGATCGGAAATAGGGCAATCCATTTTAAATGCCCGTGAAACTAAAAATGAAATTTCTTTAACTATGAAACTTGGGTTGGATTTCTTTACCGGAACAATTGACCGCATGCAAAAAGATGAATCTGGCAATTGGCAAATTATAGACTATAAAACAAACCGCATCGGCGAGGCACAATTGAAGGAAGCCGGTGAAGAGTATAAAACCCAAATTGAATCTTATGCGCTATTGCTTTCGCGATTATATCCAAAGCAAACCAGCTATAAGGTGTCGCTCTATTTTTTAACGGTTGATCGATTATATGAGCAGGATTTTTCGCAAGATAGTGTTAAAGAGATTGAAAGTCGTTTTGCTGAAGTGATTCGAGAAATAAAAGAAAGATATCCTGTAACTTAGAGCTAATTAGTATATGGCTATAAAGTCATTTTTTGCTGTCATTCTGAGTGAAGTGCAACGGAGCGAAGAATCCAATAGCCTACAGGAGTATTCTCTACAATAAGTTTCGATCAGAATGGCATCCGGTGTAATGGGTTGAAACTTTGGTAAAACTTTGTTCATGCCACAAACTTGCCCCACCGGTTTTCTTTTATATCATCTTTGGCATTATTAATCAGGCTGTTTAACTTTTCCGCTTTTAAAATACTTTTTATATCATGATCCTTTTTTAGAAGAACCTGGTACCTGAAACCATTGGCAGGATAATTATCCAAAAATGAAACGATGTTTATTATGTTTGCCTGATACATAATTCGTATTTCATATTTCTTCCCCTGGTAATCCCATGGTATTTTTTTATACAGTTCCATATTATTCCTTCCATTAAATGGTTATGAAAATAATTATCTTCCACGGATTAACACGGATTTTCACGAAAAAAGTTTTTAAGATAAGCTTGTATATCGAAATATTATGATCTCTTATTCGTGTAATATGTGTAATCCGTGGATTTATTTTTTTACCTCCAGTTTTGATGATTTATTATTTAGAAGATCACTTCTCAATTTTTTTGATAGAGGCTTCTGCTTCTTCAATCTGCTTGTTAAACCATACAGAAAAGTCGCTGGTCAAGTCCAGTTTATAGCCCAATGTTTTTGCCCTCTTTTGAAGATCCCTGTAATTTGAATACAATTCTTCAGAAAGATAGAAAGTTATTTTCATGTATTTTTTATCTGCGGATCTGAGTGGTTTTAATTCCATTTATTATTCCCATTGTTTTTGATATTAAATATAGATACAAATATCTATAAATTTATAGATAATATATGTATATATTTGCATAAATCAACCTTTATCTTAAAAAATAATCTAAAATATTTAGATAACTTGGAGAATTGTATTATCTTTTTTTAGCTATTTGAATGAAAGAGAATATTACCATGGAATTAAAAAACAAAACGGCTTTAATAACCGGTGGAGCGATAAGACTTGGCCGCGCAATTTGTCTGGATTTAGCCAGAGCCGGAACCAATATTTTTTGCCAGTATTTCTCCAGCGATGAAGCAGCTGGTTCATTGGTTGAAGAAGTGCAAAATATTGGCGGCAAAATAAAAACGTTTAAAATTGATCTGACGGATGAAGGCGCAATACATACAACATCCGATGAGGCAATAAATACTTTCGGCAGAATAGACATCCTTGTCAATAACTCCGCTTTATTCTATCCAACGCCTGTGGGGAAGATTACTGAAAAAGATTGGAATACTTTTCATGAACTAAACTTAAAGGCCGCTTTTTTCCTTTCCCAGGAAGTGGGCATGCTTATGAAAAAACAAGGATATGGAAGAATTGTAAGCATTGGTGATATTTCATTTGAATCACCCTGGCCCAATTTTTTACCCTACACACTTACCAAAGCCGGTATAAATACTATGACCAAAGGTTTGGCCAAAGCGCTGTCTCCGGAAGTTTTGGTAAACTGTGTCAATCCGGGCCCTGTACTTTTACCGGATGATTTTAACCAGGAACAAATAGACAAAGCTCTTGAACGCACATTATTAAAAAAAGAGGGTAGTGCAGATGATATTGCCAAAACCGTCCGCTTTTTGATTGAATCTGATTATATCACCGGTGCTTCCATTCCTGTGGATGGCGGACGGCATATCGGGTAAATTTCTTGTTTTCTACCACAGAGACACAGAGGACGCTGAGATAAAAGTATTAGTATTTTGAGCCTTGATGTTTTTGCGGTTTATTCTTTACTACCTTATTATCCTGTAAACACCAGCTTTAATGCTTTTCACCAAAATTTAGTAGAAAAAACTATTAAAATTTTTGATTAGATTTTCTTTCCTGCATAATTTATTCTGTTGTTAGAACAAATCCTTACAATATCTTTTGGAGATTTACACATGAAATTTTTTGCAGTATTATTGACCATTATTTTTGTTTCATCGTGCTCAACAACAATCCCTGTAAAAGTGCGCAAACCAGCTGAATTAAATATTGGCTCTGCCCGCACAATTGCAGTTATGGATTTTGATTTTAGAGGTAGTTGGGACTTTGATGCCGGAGATAAAGATTCAAAAAAAGCACTGGGTGCATTTATGAAGGCAATCGAAAAGCAAAATAAAAAATTAAATCCTAAAACTGCTTATCCGGGTAAAAATGTTAGCGATCATCTGGTGGCAAAGCTCGTACAGAATGGCTATTACACTGTAATTGAACGATCCAAAATGGATGAAATATTAAATGAACAATCTCTTTCTTTAAGCGGACTTGTTGATGATGAGCAAGTTGTCCAGGTGGGCAATATGATTGGGGCGCAGGCGCTTATTACAGGATCCGGAACTTACTCTGTTAAAGATATTGGTGAATGGGAAAAGTATAAAGAGAAGAAAAAAAATAAAGATGGTAAAAAAGTTACAATCGAGAAAGAGCGTTACAATATTGTTCGCCATGTAAATACTCAAATTACTTTCAGGATTATTGATGTGAGCACCGGTTCTGTCATCGCATCAAAAAATAATAAAGCTTCTAACAAATCAAATTCATGGAAATATAAATCCAGCGGTAAAAATGAATCTGCTGCAGCAAAAGGATTAAAAGATTGGAAGCCCATTGTTGCGGATCAGGTTTCCAAAATACTGGATAAAACAATAAAGCAGATTGCACCTCATACAGTTACCCAGAAAAGAGAAATAGAAGAGGGTGAATCAAAGAAAATGAAATCTGCTCTTGAATATGCCAAACGCGATTTATGGGACGAGGCTAAAGAAATTTGGGATAAAGTTTCTGCAGCAAAGAAAACAAAAAAGGAAGACAGAATTGCGGCTACTTATAATCTTGGGTTATTCTACGAAGTTTTCGGGTTCTTAAATGATGCGGAGATTTATTATGAAAAGGCTTATAAACTTTCATCAGATTCGAAATACCTTGATGCAAAAGCACGCGTTAAAAAACGGCGCAAAGAAGTGGAAAAACTAAGAATGCAAGAAGAGAGAGAGTAGCAGCGGCAGAGCACAGAAAAAATTAAATTTAGTTAACAGTAAAAATGGGAAAATGTTAGGAAGCATGATTAACCATCCTGAAAAATTTATGCCCAAAAATAATAATTGGATATAAATATTACTATATACTGCTAAAGGTTTTTGCTGCTACTGTAAACTGTTATTAACTGCTATTGTTTTTGCTGACATATTTCTTTAATCGCGGCAAGCGTTTTAGGTAGATTTTTTTTAAATATACTTTTGAAAAATGGTAAAAGAAGCCAGCCAATAAATGGCAGGGGAACATAGTGCACTTCAATCCGGAATAGTGTTCCGGTGCCTTCTTTTTCAAGAATATTATAGACGCTAAATTCTTTTACAATTGGCAGCGATGCAATCCGTTCTCCATAAACCAGCTTGTTCTTACCAAAGTCGTTTGTAACAGTTTCAAATTCAAGGTTTTTTCCATTAACAAGACACGTATGTTGTGTGCTTACCCTGTTCACCCGCTTTTTTTCGTACTCAAGTTTATCAACTCCTGTGTTCCAACTAAGACGTAAATCCAGGTTTGAAATAATTTCAAGAACCTCAAATCGATCACGTTCAATATAGGTCTCCACAAACAACGGATCTTTTATCTTTTTCTGAAACTCGACTTGCGGGAATTCCTTAATCAAAGTCCGGAATGGCTGAAACGGAAGATACTTGTATTTGACTTCCCCAAATTTGTCATAGGAAATTGAACCGGCTTGTATTTGTGGATTTTGATCACTGATATAATTTTCAGGCGTATTATGATTTGCATATTCGCCGCTAAATAAAAGGTATTCTTTTTCATTTACATTGTTTTTTAAAAGTTGATGAATAAGAATTACGTCACTTCCATGTGGTTTTGTTTTTTCCTTTACGGTAATAAATCCAAAATCCCCGGCATGGGCAATTATTTTTAATGAAAGTTTTGAAGCAGAACTACAGGCGCCGCATGGACAAATGCGCTGAACTTCATACTTTTTTAAATGATTGTGAAAATCGATAAACATTTTTTTTGATTGTTCGATGATTTGCGTTGTGGAAGGCAAATGCTGTTCTTTGTAAAACAAAACTGCATCGCCTTCAATTTCAGAAATCTGCAAATCCAATTCATTGGCATCGATAATAATTTCCAATAGCTCTGAAATTATATGCTGGCTGTGGTTTATCTCGGTCTGCTTAACAAAATCAGTAAAACCGGAAATATCAGGCATAAATAGTAGAGATTTTTCAATAGCCATTTTTTAATAGAATTCCTTGTTGGTGAATGGGGAATATAACCATTTTCGGTTTATAAAAAATCCATGCAGAATAAGGAAAGTATCACTAAATTGATTTTATTGTAATTGACAATTGAAACCTTGAAAGAAAGACAAATTTCCCACCTAATTTTTTGGAGGCACAATGAAACGCATTTTTATATTTATCATGTTGTTGTTTTTTTCCGGCACTCTTTTCGCGCAAAATTTTAGTGATTATTTTGTAGACAAAACAATGCGCGTGGATTATTACCATTCCGGTACAAAAGGCAGTGAGCTATTTGCCATTGATCAGATTTATGATGCCGGTATCTGGGCAGGCAGTCAGACTAATTTGAACACAACCCTAAATCTTGGTGAATACCAGGTACGTGTCTTTGATTCAGCCTCCGGTAAAATGATTTATTCCAGAGGTTATTCAACCATTTTCAATGAATGGCAAACCACACCGGATGCCAAAGTTAATCATCATACTTTCCATGAAACCTTGTTATTGCCAATGCCAAAATCAAAAATTAAAATGGGCATTTACCGCCGCGATAAAAAAATGAATTTTGTGGAAAAATGGGTTACGGAAATTGATCCAACAAATGATGCTATAATGAATAAAGCTGTAAATAAACCCGGCTATAAAGTTTCTGCATTGATGGAAAATGGACCATCCTCAGAAAAAGTGGATATTGTAATTGTGGGTGACGGTTATACAAAAGAAGAGATGGAGCAATTTCGTAAAGATGCCAAATATCATAATGATGCCATGTTTAACACAGAACCATTTAAATCACGCAAGAATGATTTTAATGTCTGGTTAGTGGAAGTTGTTTCTGAAGAATCCGGCATTTCGAAACCGGATAAAAATATTTGGAAAAATAATGCGTTGGGCTGCCGTTATTATTCTTTTAATTCTCCTCGATATGTCCTTACAGAAAACAATAAAGCTTTACGTGATGCAGCAGGTCTTGTGCCGTATGATTACGTTAATATCCTGATAAATGATAACCGCTATGGCGGCGGTGGAATTTATAACCTTTATACCACTAACTACATGCGCGTTGATACTAAAGGCCAGGAATGGCAAATGGAATATGTTTATGTTCATGAATTTGGCCATAGTTTTGCCGGGCTTGGTGATGAATATTACAGCTCATCCACAGGATACGATGAGTTTTATGCAGCGGGTGTTGAACCATGGGAAGCAAACGTAACAGCCTTGCTTGATCCAAAAAATATAAAATGGAAAAGCTTTATGAAAGAAGAAATTCCATTACCAACACCATGGGAAAAAGAAGAATATGACGGTGTTGCTGCAGAGCGCAGTAAGTTAGACAGATTAGCGGCGGGATATTATGATAAACGAGAGCCGTTTATTTCCAGGCAAAATGAGATTTTAGAAAACAGCAAATTTACCGGTAAAGTTGGGGCTTTTGAAGGCGCCGGATATGAGCGATTTGGATTATACCGCCCGGCTGCAAACTGCCGCATGTTTAGTTTAAGCCTGGTCGACTTTGATCCGGTATGTAGCGCTACTCTTGAAAAGGTAATTGACTATCTTGCAAAATAAAACTTTATAAGCAACCTTCCAGGTCTTGAAAAACCTGGAAGGTTTTTTTTGATAATTGATTTATGGAAACAAAAATCCGGCTTTATAACCCATCTGATTTGACTGCGCTTTACGATATCTGCCTAAAAACCGGCGATAGCGGTAAGGACGCTACAGAACATTACGATGATCCAAAAATATTGGGACATTTTTATGCGGCGCCCTATGCAGTGCTGGAACCAAATCTTTGCTTCGTGGTGACTTGTTCGGGAAAACCATGTGGTTACATTCTTGGAACGCAGAATTCCGAACAGTTTTATGAAACCTGTGAAAATGAATGGTTTCCAAAATTGAGAGAAAATTATCCACTTCCTAATGCAAATAATACATCAAAAGATGCACACATAATTCGCTTAATTCACAAAGGCCATATTGTAAATCAAGATTTGACGGATTATCCGGCACACCTGCACATTGACCTTTTGCCAATTACACAAGGCAAGGGTATTGGAAGAAAATTGATGGAAATATTTCTGAACAAGTTGCGCGAATTAGAAATCCCTTCGGTTCATCTTCAAGTTGGGAAATCAAATCCAGGCGCAATCCAATATTACGAAAAAATGGGATTTCACATAATCAAAGAATATGACAAAGCCATAGCGTTTGGAATGGTGTTTTCATAAATCACTTAATGGAAAATTATATGAGCTTTAAAGGTGTTCAAAAAGTATTTTCATACACTCAGGTAAATAATGCCTCGCCTGAAAAAGTCTTTCAGCTATTATGCCCTGTTCGGGAGAAAGAGTGGCTGGATGGTTGGGATTGTAAAATGATACACAGCAAGTCAGGTATAATAGAAAAAAATTGTGTTTTTACAACTCCGCACCATGGAGAATCGGAAACCGTGTGGCATGTTACAAACTATGATCCAGAAAAATATGAAATCGAGTTTTTTAGAGTGACACCAAATGAGACTACTGTTAGAATCAATATTAAACTATCGTCAAAATCTAACAGTCAGACAAATACCTATATTGAATATCTTTATACAGCACTAAATGAGCAACAAAATGAGATTATTAAGTACAATCTCGAAAATAGTTTTATAGAATCAATGTTGTGGTGGGAATCAGCAATAAATCATTTTCTAAAAACAGGTAAGATGTTGGTAAGTTGAGTTTAAACTTATTCCGGAGGAATAATCTGTTTACGGATATGAACCAAAGGTGCGTTATTTGTCAGCCTTACTTCACCATCTTCAATTAAAATGCCCAGCTTTTCCCAATATGATTCATCAACCGGAAATTCATCGGCATAAATATGTTTGTTATATAGCTTCATAAAAACCGTAGTCTTGCCAACCAGATCCATTTCTTTAAGCATCTCCCGTCCGCCCCATGTTCGGGTTGCGGGAATTAATCTGTTTCTTATTTTTTTTAAAACGATGTCAAGGCTGTTTTGGCCATAACTTTCTTTCCTTAGTGCAACATCGGCTTTTAACATCATTGCAGCGCCGGTCCAATAAACAAATGGATAGGCGTGATAGCGACCCATATTTTCAGCTGTCTGTTTCACACTTTTCCCTGAGGAATTGCGTTTACCTTTTTGAAAACCATTATAAATTCGTTGCCAGGCTTGGCGCTCAGATAAACGTCCGTCACGTCCCATTAAAACATATTGATAGTATGTTGCCAGGCCTTCTGAAAGCCACATTTCCTTTCTCTTAATGTAAGGCAGCAGGCTGTGGCTGAGTTCATGTGTGGCAGTCCAGTCAGCAATAAATTCCTCAACTGGCCGCGATGGATCAATATTAAACTGAATGCTTAACCCACCGCCGCGAACAACCATCCCAAAGGGAACGGGCTCTCTACGCTTGCCCCCAGGAATAATTAAAACCTGGGCATTTTTAACAGGAAATTCGCCATAAACTTTTGTAACCGATGTTGCGGCATTTTTTATCCAATGCAAAAGTTCTGGTTTAGATGTTGAATAATTACCATCAAGAAAAGCAACCGCAAGTTTACAACCGGGCACTTCAACTGTATCAATATTAAAAGTACCAAATGCAGCCACAGCGGGCCAATCGTATGGCGAACGGTCAACGAGGAATTTGTTGTGAGCTGTTTTTTGCCATGGGACAGAAAAATTTATGTTAGCTGGAAAATCGAATTCAATAATAATTTGTTCATTTTCTTCCAATTCGTATGGACGCCATAACCATAAATCGGGTGGTAAGATTACATCATCACCAATTTTTTGAACAGATGCCCGGCGGCCGGTTCCAATTGATGAAGAAATATCAAACTGGTAAAGCATTTTACTATTGCGGCCATTTTTTCCCAAAGCAAGTTCATAGCTCTCCGGGCTGTAGGTGAATGTTTTCCTGCCACTGATCATGCGCATATTTTTAATATGGTCAGTGCCGGAGCTGGATCCTGCATAGAGGTGATAAAATGAAATATTGCCAAAATTTGCTTCAACAAAGAGTGTTTGTAAATCTTTGGATATGCTTACTTTATAATGATGGATTATTTTATTTTCGGCGTAGATAGATGAAAAAAGAAACAGGATCAGATAAAAAGGAATAAAATGAAAATACTCTATTTTAGTTTTGTATTTAGCCATTTTCGTTTATCTATTTGTTTAGATTGGTTACTGTCATGCTGAGTGAAATTGAAGCATCCCATGGCATGAGATTTTTCATTCCGTTTTACTTCGTTCTGAATGAGAGGAATACCTCTACTTTAAAAACAAGGATTGAACTACGAATCAAAAATTCATAAAAAAAATATCAAATTTTGATTATTTTAAGCCCGATTTTTTACCGGTCCATATTCAAAAATAAAAGCCAAAATGACAACAAGGGTGCAGCCAATAAAGTTAAACCACAAATAAGGGATATCAGTGAAGAAGAAAAATCCAAATACGTACACTTCTGAAATCAATGCTGCAAGAAAGGTGGCGGTGCCGTTTATATTTTTAAAATAGAATGCGATCAGAAAGATTCCCAATATTGTACCATAAAACAGTGATCCTAAAATATTTACAGCTTCAATCAGGGTTCCAAGTTGATTGGCAAACAGGGCAAAACCTATAGCATAAATTCCCCAAAAAACAGTTGAAGCTTTTGAAACAAAAAGATAGTGTTTTTCAGGGGCGCCCGGTTTAAGCATTCGTTTATAAATATCAACCACAGTCGTCGATGCAAGTGCATTTAGCTCAGCTGATGTACTTGACATGGAAGCAGATAAAATAGCAGCCAGCACCAATCCTATCAGCCCAATGGGTAAAAAGCTGGTTACAAAAGTAAGGAAAATAAAATTCGTATCATTCCCATCAGAAGCCGGATTTGCCTGCGTTATAAGGGTCTTGGCTTCTTGCCGCAAATCTTTCATCTGGTCTTCAATAGCCAAAACTTCTTGTTGATGCGAGAGAAGTTTGTTTTCATGGTTTTGGTCATTGGCCGAAAGCATTGACCGCAGAATATCTTGTTTTTCAGAATGCAGTGTTTTGTGGTTTTTTTCCAAAGCTTCATATTGACCGGCTTGCTCAGAATAATGCACTTTCTGTTCTTCAACCGGGTTAAAATAAAGCGGTGGTTCAACGAATTGGTAAAACACAAAAACCATTGCCCCAATCAGCAATATGAAAAATTGCATCGGTATTTTTACGATGCCATTCATAAGCAAACCTGTGCGCGATTGAGCTATCGATGAGCCGGAAAGATAACGTTGCACCTGAGATTGATCGGTTCCAAAATAAGAAAGAGCTAAAAATGTTCCGCCAATGAGCCCGCTCCAGAAAGTGTATTTATTACCCAGGTCAAAAGTAAAATCAATAGCATTTAGCTTACCAGATTTGCCTGCAATATGCAGGGCATCCAAAACAGAAATATCATCCGGGAGCAACCTGAAGATCATAACAAATGCCGCAATCATCCCGAAAAAAATGACACCCATTTGTAGAAGATGGGTTTTATTTACGGCATCTGTGCCGCCGGTTGCGGTGTAAATAATCACCAGGATACCAATCACAATAATTGTTGCGTTTAAATCCCATCCAAGTAAAACGGAAAGAATTAAGGCCGGTGCAAGAATTGTAAAACCGGCAGCCAGACCACGTTGGATTAAAAACAGTATGCTGCCGAGCGCCCGGTTTTTTAAATCGAAACGTGTTTCAAGATATTCGTAGGCAGTAAAGGCATTCATTTTATGATAGATGGGGACGGCTGTAATGGACAGAATAATCATTGCGATGGGCAGCCCAATATAGAATTGAACAAAACGCATTCCATCCACAAATGCCTGACCGGGCGTAGAAAGAAAAGTAATAGCACTGGCCTGAGTGGCCATTATGGAAAGTGTGACCATGTACCATGGAGTGCTTTTATTGGCAAGAAGAAATTCCTGCAGATTTTTGCTTCTTTTACTTTTCCAGGTGCCGTAAATTACTATAAAACCCAAAAAGGCGGACATCACCACCCAATCGATTGTGCTCATATTTTCCTAAATTTGATAAGTGATGTGGCTTCGACAAGCTCAGCCACCACAATATTGTTTCTGAGTTGGTCTAATGTGTTCCCTGAGCTTGTCGAAGGGGACTCATTCAAACACCTTTGTAAAGGCATAAAACAAAACCAGTAATAAGATTAGATTTGCTGATACTGCAAAGTAAAATCTTGGCCAGCTTTTAAAAATGGGTGGTGCTTCTTCAAGTTTGCTCATAACATTCTTTTCTTTTTTGCTACAGATACTCACAGACAGATCTAAAAAGAAAAAATAATAAATTACTAATTCGTTAACTTAGTTTGTTATTCTTCAGTGTAAATCCGTGTAATCAGTGGTTGATTAATTCTTGTTTTTGTTTTGCAGAAATCATATTTACAAAAAGGCGGTATGCGCCCGGTACACCTGCCGGAAGTTGCCGGAACATGGACAATGCAGAAAAAATAAAAACACCTTTTCCATGATGAGCATAAAGCAGGCTGCCCAGTTTTGCTGGTTCGCCATGATCATTTCCCGCCAGCAATGGAGATAGTTTTCCTTGCCAGGATTCTGCTAAATAAGTTCCTCGCTCCTGGACCCAGCCATCAAAATCAGAATCGACTATTTTGTTTGGGTAATTAAATACGATATGCGCAGGTTTCAAGAAATCCATTTCAGCATCTTCCTCGGATATGCGATCGCGGCCTCTGGAAACAAACGGGAAAGGCCCAATTTGTGCGACCTGAATTCCAAATCGTGTATTATGCTGCACAATCCAGGTTCCGCCTTTTTCTACATATTCTGAAATACGTTTTTGATAAAGACCCAGTTTTTCTCGTGTATTAAAAGCACGGACGCCGCAGACAACAGCATCATATTGGGCATAATTTGCATTTATTAAATCCTCATCGGAAAGCAATTCAACAGAAATACCAATCTGCTGTAAAGCCTGAGGGATTTCATCTCCTGAACCCATGATGTAAGCAATTTTTAGTTCGGGCACATTTACAGCTAGCTTTACAAGTTTTGTTTCTGCTTGCTGCAGTACAGTTTGAACCGGAATATGCGGATAGTTGATTTCGATAACTTCATCGTAAAATTTTGAGTCTCCGGTTGTGGCCACCAACTTAACTATGCCATTTTCAGCGTTGTTTCCTGGCCGGATTTTAAATGCAAATGTGGACTGCTCATTTTTCTTTGTTAGCTCAAACTGAAACTCATGGGGTTCTATTTCCCATCCTTTTGGGATTTCCGGTTTTAGTAAACCCGAAACACTGTCTCTTTTTGCCTTTACAACAGCATTTATTTGACGGTATTTTTTGTCTTTAAAAACAAAAACATTTTCGTTGAAAGACAGGCTTACATCAGGTAAAATTACAACGGGTTTAAACTGTTCACCATCCTCAGGATCGTTCCAGCGATATTCAACTGGTACAACAAACTCCAGTTTAACATCATTAAATGAAAGATTGATTTCAGCATGTAGTTTTGGCGGCCCTTCTGGTTGTCCGGAAAATTCATCATTTACGTTAAACATGGTTTCTCCCGGTTTATTTTCCAGCCAGTAAGGTTGGGTAAAACGGGCATCCTTTGGGATTGTTACGGTGCTGATCAGCGTTGTCGGTTTATTTTCTTCCAGTTGCTGATTTACCGTTTCTTTTTCAAGGTAACTCAGTTTGATCGAATTCAGTTTTACAAGAAAGGCCGATCTGTTAATAATAGCACTTTTAATTTTAATCGATTTTCCAGGTGTTACAGATTCATCAAATGCGATCGATTCAAGCCATAATCCACTACACATTTGAAGCAGGTTTTGCACTTCTTTTTTCTTAGCTTCAATCCAAAAACTGCTTTCTTTTTGTAATAATATTTTATAAAGGTTGACCAAGTCTGGGATTATACTTTGCGGGTTTTGCAGATTAAATTTTTGGTTTATTTTATTAATTTGGTTTTGAATATCCTCTGAACCCTCAATGCGTTTCCAGCTGGTTTCAATTCCATCCATTAAGTCATTATTTGCACTATCACCGGCCGTAAGCTCATAATAATCTGGAGAAACGCCCCTTGGTGGCGACGAGCCAAAACCCTGTGATTTATGCATACTTCGGCTTTTTGATGCAATTTCACGAAACGACATTCCATGCAATGATGAATAGGTGCCAAGATCCAATGAAAGGATTGGGGAAGCAGAAGTAGGTCTTGTTTTGTTTGGTTGCCAGGTATTCCAAAATATTCTTTTGGCCTGCCAGGTATTTAGGATTTCTAATTGTTCAGGAAATCGGGTAGGATCAGCAGCAGCATGAAAAGCCTCCTCAGCTAATATGGCCGATGAAAGATGATGTCCATGCCCACCATTTATTTCCGTGAAACGGGTTATTATAATATCCGGTTTAAACTTACGGATTACTTTTACAACATCGCTTAAGATTGTTTCTCTGTCCCATTTGGAAAGTGTTTCTTTTGCCGTTTTTGAATAACCAAAATCTATTGCTCTGGAAAAGAATTGCCGGGCGCCATCTATTTTGCGGGCGGCAATAAGTTCTTGTGTGCGGATTACACCGAAAAGCGCTCCTTTTTCCGGCCCAAGGAGGTTTTGTCCGCCATCGCCACGAGTCAGTGAAAGATAGGCTGTGCGGTAATTTCGTCCTTTGGACATATATGTCAACAGACCCTGGTTTTCATCATCGGGATGTGCAGCAATATATAAAACACTCCCCAAAACATTAAGTTTGTTTATTGCTGCCTGAATTTCATTTGGGTTGTAGTTCAAATCTGTTTGCCCGGACAACAGGCTTACCTGGAAAGAAAAAAATAATAAGAGAAGTAAAAGTCGCACGTTTATTCCTTGTAAAGTTTCGCTTATGCTACCTGGGTTGTTAATTGTAATTAAATTCTTTTTGGTATGTGTAGTTCTTCTTTAGGGAAAGTTTAACTTTTGGTAAGTTTTTCCAACCCTTCAATAACTTCATCTCGTGGCAATTCACCTTTATTTAGCAATTTGTCATCACAAGAAAGCAATTGTTTATAAAAATTGATAGCGTGTTTTTTTGCATCATTTTCATTTTGCTCCAACAAAAGAAAGAGAATATTTTCCGCTTTTGCAAAATAATTATGATTCTTATAAAACTTAAAAATCCTGAATAAAAGTTCAGGTGCAATCTTAAACTCAGTCAGTTTTTCACAACAAAATAAGGCATAGGTAACATAATCAGTTTTATACTTTTGCTGCTCCTGAAAAACTATTTCGAAAAGATGAAAACCCTGAAAATATTGTCTGAATATTTTATCCGTATCCTGTCCGCGATGTTCAAAAATTTCACCCTGCTCAGTTAATAGCACAGCCAAAGTCATGCACTTATCATAGTCAGTCTCACCATCATAAGTAAACAATTCGATTAATGCATCGGCATCGAGGCGCTCGACAATTTCCGGATTTATACCAAGCAATTGTTTGGTGGCAACATCGACAACCATTTGGGCATTTTCCCATTGCCCCTTTTTTTTGTAATTAAGAACCTGACCAATTACCTGCGCAAGTTGTTTTATCATTCTTAAAATGAAATCGCGTTCAAACATTTATTATTCCTTAGTTAAACCTTCCAGGTTTCTAAAACCGGGAAGGTTTTAGAACGCAAAATTAAAAGGCTTTGGGAATTGGGGCAAGAGGTTAATGGAATTACTTGGGGCAAACCATTTCTCTAAATTCCCAAAGCCGAAAATATTATAATGCCTGTATTGCAGCTTTTATTCGGGCATGTTGTGCCTGTGGAGCCATTTCCATGGCTTTTTCATAATTTTTAATTGCGCCTTTTTTATCGCCTTTTCTGCCTAATGCTTCTGCATAACTGTCAAACACATTCCATGACGTTGGGTAATTTTTAACATTAGCTTCAAATATTTTCAATGCCTCATCCAGTCGGCTTGGGTTGGCAAACAGAAGTTGATAACCATAAGCGTTCAGCTCGTTTTCTGTTGCCCCGGCCATTGCGCCTTCCATCAATTTATCAGCTTCATCGGTTTTGCCTTGTAAACTCAAAAGTCCCGCTTTTGTTTGCTTATTAGCAAAAATAGCGCCGCCATTCATGCCCAAAGCTTTGTCTATCCAAATCATGGCCTCATCAAGATGTGTATTGTTGTTTAGCGCAAATTGTGCAGCCCGGCCCCATGCAGCCTGGTTGAATCCTGGAAGTGTTGTCAGCTCTTCTTTGTATTTTGAAAGAATTACATCATTGCGATCAACGGAAATATTGAAAGCAATTTTCTTTTTTCCCCAATGCAGATAAGCTGTGGCTGAGCTGTTTGTTAAATCTTCAAAAGCATAAAGCAGGTTTTCCATGTGAGGAACATCCTGCCATTTTACACTTACACGTAAAGCATCGTTCTCTTTTTCATAAAAGAAACTTCCCCAAGATTGCGTATCCTTGTTAAAAATAATTGTGACTTCATCTTCGCTTGGAAGCATGTGCAAGCCATAAGAACCGGCTTTGAGGTCTTGTCCTTCAATTTTTACATTATGGCTAAATGAAATAACTGTGTTTTCATTTGCGCCTGCACGCCACGGCATGGGCTTACCATTACCGAAATTATTGGGAGCATGTCCCCAAGGAACCAATGTTCCCCATACTTCGCGCTTGTTTACTGCTGGACGGTGATAGTTTATAGAAACCTCAACAAAAGTGGCAATATTTTGAGATACCTTTGCCGGTGGGCTTACCTTTAAAAAAGATAAGGGTTGTTGCGCTGCTAATTGCGAAAAGCCCCCTAAAAGCAACAGTGAAGAAACAAAATAAATAATACGTTTAGTCATATTATCCTCCTAATAATTGGTTGTTTAGTGTTGGTGCTGGATTGTTTTATTTTCCGATTGTGTAAATCAGGAATAACTGAAAATCGATTCCAAAATTACGTTTCGAAAATATGTAATGTTGCATGTTTTGTGGGGGAATTAAAAAATTCTACGGCGTTGTTATTGTTTTGTTACAAAATAAATCAAAATGGCTTAATGTGACTCATAGCATCCTTTAAAAAATAATGTATTCTTATATTTCATATCCAATTTGATTTTCTCAAATAATTACATAAGTATATTTTGGAGCAGGGATGCGAATCTTATTACTTTCTTTGTCATTTCTAATCAATCCTCTTTTTTCACAATCAATTGAAAAAACATATTTTTACCAAAACGAGCCAATTGGTTTAAAACTAAAAACAGATCAACTGAATGTTATTTTCAAAAACGCTGTAAATGACAGCCGGGCAAGAAATATCCTATCTGCTGTTTTAGGAAATAGTTTTGAAAACATTGAATCGTTGAATCAAAAAAACAAGCGGTTGATAAAGCTTAGTGAGAGGTTTCCCGAAAGTGAGTTATCAAGTCTGATAAATAGGTTAAACGTATCGAGCGATATTTCTATTGCAGGGCCGGTGTTTATAAAAAACTCAGTACGCTCTTTGGTTAGCAATCAGTTTGTTGTGCGTTTTGATGCAAACATAAATGAACCGCAAATTGAACGGATTAACATTGAGAATGATGCAACTATAATCCGTAAAATTGCAGATCAGACATATCTGCTGGCCACGATCGAATCTGCAAAAATGAATGGTCTGGTTGCTGCAAATATTTATATGGAGTTAACAGAAACAGTTTGGGCCCATCCCAATTTCGGCTATTTAAATGATGAAATTCTCGATGCAGTGAATGATCCATATTATTCACAACAATGGGCGCATATAAATACGGGGCAGGCTGTTGCAAACCACGCACCCGATGGTTTTCCACAAACGGTTAAAGGGTTTAACGATGCAGATATGGATGTTGACCTGGCCTGGGAGATATTAAAAAATAATGGCATTAATCCGGGCCAAAATATTTTAGTCGGCATTATGGACAGTGGTGTTGAATTAACGCATCCTGATTTACAGGCCAATATTGTTGATCCAGGAAAAGATTTCACTGCCAGCCAGCAGAACGACGGAAACGATGTTGAAGGCCATGGTACAAATGTAGCAGGAATTATTGCAGCAGTTGCAGATAATGGAGAAGGTGTCGCAGGTATCGCTTATTCCAGTGGTCTTCTTCCTGTTAAAATGAACAGTGCTACCGATGCCGAAATAGCATCTTCATTTGATTATGCCTGGCAATTTGGTTGTGATGTGCTAAGCAACAGCTGGAGTGGTACAAATCCTGTTTCTGTTGTTACGGAAGCAATTAATCGCGCAAAAACGCAGGGGCGTGGCGGCAAGGGATGCGTCATTGTTTTCTCAACCGGAAATGAAGGGCATGGCACAGTTAGCTATCCTGCAAACCTTAGCGATGTAATTGCTGTTGGTGCTGCAAATATGTTTAATGAAAAAAGCAGCCAGGGAAGCCGTGATGGCAATTATGCTATTGGCAGTAATTATGGTTCTGAACTGGATTTAGTTGCCCCAACACTGGTTTATACTACAAACCTGAAAGATGGCAGCGGTTATGCAAGTGGTGCTTATAATGATGCTTTTAATGGAACGTCCGGAGCATGCCCGCATGTATCAGCAACTGCTGCTTTAATATTGTCTGCCGATGGTTCTTTAACTTCTGACCAGGTGCAAGATATTTTACAACAATCTGCCGAGCCAATTGAGCGATATATGTATGATAGCAAAGGCTGGAACAAACAAGTGGGTTACGGACGCGTTAATGCTCACAATGCTGTGCAAATGGCTATTGGTGATGATGGTGATGTACCTGATTTTTCTTTTAACCGAATAAGCTCATCGGCTGAAACCGGAAAACGCACAATTGAGGTAAGTATTTCAGATAATTCCGGAATTGCAAAAGCAAACCTGTTTTTCAGGACAAATTATCGCGGTACAGTTTCTTCCTGGACTGAGATTGGACCTGATAGTGAATTGGGCGGTTTGTATACTTTCAATATTCCCGGCCAGCAATGGGAAACGCAGGTAGAATACTATTTTTATGCTGAAGATGCTTCAGCCAATGCTAACAAATCAACTTTTCCAACACTGGGTGATCTTGAAAATGCCCCGCCATTAACATTTTCTTACCATGTGGCTGAATTGCAGATAAATTCATACACCAGCACCGATGTACCAAAAAACTGGGATAATGTTTTTGAAATGGTGTTTACATCTACCCTGGATATTGCAGATGATTTCCTGATTGTGGATGCAGATGCGACGGTTTCCGTGGATGGCCAGATCCAGGATTTTGCAATTATTGTGGAAGCACCATCTAATGTAGCCAGCGCCATTTTATCGCAAAACACAGGAACAGAATATCAGTCCACACATACGGATGATGAAGCAAGCACACCAATCACCGATGGCAAATCACCCTACAATGGTTCCTTTCAGCCGGATAATGGCCTGTTTGTATTTGATGGTGAACAATCAAAAGGTCAGTGGCTTTTACGCGGCTGGGATAGTTTTTGGTTTAACAATGGCGGGTCTCTGACAAGCTGGAAACTTGATCTAACCCAAATGAAAACCAATGATGTTCCGGTAGTGAGCGGGATTTCCAATCAAACAATTGATGAGGGCAATAGTTTTACATTAATTCAGTTAAACTCATTTGTCAGCGATGGTAATCACTCCGATGCCGAAATGACCTGGTCATCTTCGGGAAATTCAAATCTTAGTGTTTTCATCGATAATCAGAAAAACACAGCAACAGTGCAAACACCGAATAATGACTGGTATGGGTCGGAAACGATTACTTTCACTGCTACCGATCCTGGTGCGGCAAGCGGTGGACAAGCGGTTGTATTTACTGTAAATAATATAAATGATGCTCCTGTCGTTTCTGATATTCTGAATCAGACTATTGAAGAAGGAGCTGCTTTCGCAACAATTTCACTTGATGACTATGTTTCCGACATCGATAATGCAGATTCTGAAATAAGCTGGTCCACTTCAACTCCAAAAGAATTATCTGTCTCAATTGATGCAAATCGGGTTGCTACAATATCTGCACCAAATGCAGACTGGTATGGTTCGGAACAAATTACTTTTACGGCAACCGATCCTGGTGAGCTTTCTGATAACGATGCTGCTACTTTTACCGTGAACTCTGTAAATGATGCACCAGTTATGACAGGTATTCCTGACCAGACTATTGATGAAGGCGGTAGTTTTGCAACCATATCTTTAAATAATTATGTCTCAGACGTGGATAATGCTGATTCAGAGTTAAGCTGGGAATATTCCGGAAATAGCGAGCTTTCGGTTAGCATTGATAATTTTAATACTGCAACAATAACCATCCCGGACAATGAATGGTCGGGTAGTGAAACAATTACTTTTAAGGCCAGTGATCCGGGTGAATTGTTTGACTCTGATCCTGCGATATTTATTGTAAATGCTGTAAATGATGCTCCGGTTGTTTCTGATATTCCAAACCAGACAGTTTTGGAAGGCGCTTCGTTTACAACCATTTCACTCGATGATTTTGTTACTGATATTGACAACCTGGATTCGGAAATAAACTGGACTTATTCCGGCACAAGCGATTTATTGGTTTCCATTAACGCCAGCAGGGTAGCAACAATAAGTGCTCCAGATGAAAATTGGAACGGCAGCGAATCAATCACTTTTACAGCAACCGATCCCGGTCTTCTTTCGGATAATTACACAGCAGATTTTACAATTACAGCAGTAAACGATGCACCCGTTGTCTCAGATATTCCTGATCAGACTATTTCCGAAGGGAGCACATTTACAACGATCCCTCTTGATAATTATGTAATGGATGTTGATGATGCCGATGCTGATATTTCCTGGGTTTACTCAGGCAATAACCAGTTAACTGTAACAATCAATGCCAGCCGGGTAGCAACAATTACAATTCCCAACATCAATTGGTCAGGAAGTGAAACAATTCTTTTTAAGGCAACTGATACCGGTGCATTGGCAGACAGTAATTCTGCCATATTTGTTGTTAATGCCGTAAATGATGCGCCTGTGGTTGAAGGTATTCCAAATCAATCGATTGCTGAAGGGGAGACGTTTGCGACAATAAGTTTGGATAACTATGTGAGTGATGTTGATAACGCAGATGCAGATTTGAGTTGGGGCTATACCGGAAATACGGATCTAACTGTTTCGATTGATGCAAACAGGATCGCAACTATTACTACGCCGGGTTCACAGTGGAATGGCAGTGAAACAATTACATTTACAGCAACCGATCCTGGCAATTCCAGCGATAGTGATGCGGCCGTCTTCTCGGTTGGTGCTGAAAATGATCCTCCGGTTGTAAGTGCAATCCCCGATCAAACAATAGCTGAAGGCGAAAATTTTATAACAATTTCATTGGATGATTATGTAACTGATCCGGACAACACCGATGCTGAGATGAGTTGGGAATATTCCGGAAATACAGATTTGCAGGTTAGCATCAATGGTTCGCGTGTTGCGACAATCATTCCACCAAATTCGGATTGGAATGGTTCTGAAACTATAACATTCCAGGCCACAGATCCGGGAAGTCTTGCCGACAGTGATAATGCTCTGTTTAAAATTACTGCCGTCAATGATGCACCTGTTGTAACTAATATTCCGGACCAAACAATTGCCGAAGGAGAACAATTTGATACAATAAGCCTTGACGAATTTGTCTCCGACGTGGATAACAGTGATTCGGAAATGATCTGGTCATACAGTGGAAACAATGAATTACAAGTTGAAATTGATCAAAACAGAATTGCGACAATTACCACTCCTAATGAAAATTGGAACGGCAGTGAGACGATCACTTTTGCAGCAAAGGACCCCGGTAATTTGGGTGATAATAATTCTGCAACATTTAATGTATCATTGGTAAATAATGCCCCGGTTGTTAGTAATATTCCTGCTCAGACAATTGAAGAAGGCCAAAGTTTTAACTCAATTCCGTTGGATAATTATGTAGATGACAGCGACCATTTGGATAGTGAAATAATTTGGACGGCAACCGGGAATTCGGAATTAGTAGTTAGCATCGACAGCAACAGGGTGGCAACAATAAACCTGCCCAATGAAAATTGGAATGGCAGCGAGACAATCACTTTTACAGCAAAAGATCCGGCAAATTTAAGCGATTCTGATGAGGCTGTTTTTACAGTAAATCCACAAAACGATGCCCCAAAAATAATAAGTGATCTTCCGCAACTTATCTCAAATGAAGATGTCTCTTTGGAGCAAATGTTTTCCAACTGGTATCCTTATGTAAGCGATCCGGATAATACGGATGAGCAACTAACATATCTTGTAACTGGAAATAATGAACCCGTTTCTGTACAATCAAACAAAGATAGTTATTTGTTTTCGGCCTCACAAAACTGGTTTGGGCAGGACACATTTCTACTAAAAATAAGTGATGGACAACTTGCTGATTCAGCTCATTTTGTAGTAAAATTTAATTCTATAAATGATGCGCCGGAAATTATAAACTTTCCTGACAGTTTGATTTTTGAAAATACAGAAACCTATGTTTTCGATTTGGAATCGCGCGAAAAAGATATCGATTCTCCAATCAACAAATTGCATTGGCAGATTAGCGTTTCCGATTCAAATATAGTCCCTGATTATAGCAAAGAAGAAAAGGTCCTGGTTTTAACAGCCGAAGGGTTTGTTGGTGAAGCACAATTATTCGCCACTTTACTTGATGATAGTAACGCGGTTGATTTGGACACACTGACAATTAAAGTGACTGATAAAATTTTATCTCTTGACGAAAACTCTGTTATCCCTGTTGAATACAGTTTGAAACAAAACTATCCCAATCCTTTCAATCCTTCCACAACAATTCAATATAATTTGCCAAAACAAAGCCAGGTGCAATTGATTATTTTTGATGTCTCTGGGAAGAAGGTTGCAACACTTGTAAATATGGTGCAGCAAGCCGGTTCTTTTTCAATAAATTTTGAAAGCAGTAGTTTGGCAAGCGGGCTTTATTTCTATTTTCTAAAAGCAATCCCTACGGCTGGTAGTCAAGGTTCTGTAAATGAATTTATTCATAGCCGCAAAATGCTTTTGATAAAGTAGTATTTGATTTTCCAGCGATTATTTTAGTTTGACAAGTAAAATTACCAATACCGCTCATATGCTAATCATTAAATAACGGGGGTCGATTAATGTATTGTATTCTTTACATTAGGAGACTTCATGAAATTTTTGTTTACCTTATTTACTTCCATTTTTATTATAACCCATGCATTCAGCCAAACTGTGCCGGGTGGTGGCCCCCAGGGGATAAAACAATTTGATCATTCTATAAAAACTTATTCCACACCTCCTGCCTGGCAGGAATCTATCATCAATAATGAAGTATTTGTTTTTGCAACGACAACATACACTTTTAAGGACATTGTTCTGTTTAGTTATTTTGATGAGTCCGTTTTTTACCTGATATCGCAGGATGGTACACCGCTTGATACTGTCTCTTTAAATAAAGATGAATTTCATTTTTTTTCTCCGGGTAAAGGGATTTACAGGATTGAAAGTAATAACACCTTTTCAGTATTAATTGGCGATCCTATCTCAAAGTCTATTCTTGGCTATTTTGCTGTAGATGAATCAGGCAGTCCGCTTTCGACCCGCTTGAATACTTACATGCCAAACGATCCATGGGGTGGTGAGAAATTCATTGTATTTTCCTATAATGACAATACAGAAATCTTTATAAAAAACTTAACTGATACATCGATTGTTGCCGCAAGTATATTAAACAAAGGTGAACATTTAGCCCTTGATAACCAGTTTGGAAAATTCTTTAGTGTCACTGCAAATAAACCTGTTTCAGCCCTGAGTTATGGTGACCAGGGGTATTTTGTTCCAGCTACAAATGGTACATTTGCAGGGAAACATTTTTATGGTTTTTCTGGATATGTAGGTAGATGGGCCAATGGAATTGTTGTTACAGCATATTATGATTCTACAAATTACCAGGTTTTAAATTCTGAAACAGGTGATACCATTTCGCAGGGTACCATCTCCGTAGGTGAAGCAACTCAGCTGGGTATTTATAACGATACGTATTGGGAAGTACAAACTGATAAACCAGTGACAACGGCAAATATTCCCTATGCTGCCTGGTCCAAAAACTATTATTATATGGCCCGTCAAATTGATGAATCTGGACATGGCATTGGAACGCATTTTTTAACTCCGGTAATTACGGGAGATTATGATATTTTCTCTTTTGATGATGACAACCATATTACAGTTGTAAACAAAGCCAATAACGATACGGTTTATAATGCGATTTTAAACATGGGTGAACATCATCATCTTTTTTCAACAAAAACGGTGTACGAAGTCAGAGGAACTGAAAACCTGTCTATCATATCTTCAACAAATGGTGGGTTTGGTGGTGACTTTGTTCCTTTAAACTTTGCCGTTGGCCTCCCGGATCTTTCAATTTCTTCAGCAGACATTTCATTTGCTCCAGACTCAGTTGACCGGATAATGGGTGATCCAATTACAATAAATGCCGTGGTTCATAATTTTGGCTATGAAACTGCTTATAATGTTCCTTTGCAGTTTTTTGATGGCGACCCAAGTGGTGGGTTAACAATAAGCTCGGTGATGTACGCTGATTCAATTCCGGCAGGGGAAAGCTTCTTATTTAGCACTGACTGGACTGTACCTGGTTTAGCAGAGTATCATTCAGTTTTTGCAATTGTTGATAAAAACAGCTCTATAATTGAGTCAAACAGTTCAAATAACAGCAGTTTTAGGTTTATCGTTCCAAATCAGGATTTACTTCCACCGCTATCTGTTGTTGTGGATGCACCTGTGAGTGTGAAGCTTAAAGGAGATTCTTTAGATTTTAACCAGTTTGATATATGTGTAAATCTTTTTAACACCGGGGATGTTCAGGCAACAAACTCTTACTCTGTTTTGATGTTGCCCATTGGTTTATCAACAGACCAGGCAGATTCAATTAATTTTGGCGGCATTGTGGAAAATTCAACAGTTGACACATGTTGGACTGTTAAGATTGATAGTTTACCAAACGGAACTGTTGTTTATAATGGCATTGATAATCAGGAATCAGGTCAAGATGCCTTTTTCTATACGGTTAAAGTAAATGCCGATAATGCTGAGGAAAAGTGGGTAAACCGGATGTTGTTAATTAACAGGCCAACACCAACAAGCTTAGAAGAAATTGAAAACAGATTGGTATTGCCAGAATCATTTAATCTAAAACAGAATTATCCAAACCCATTTAACCCAAGTACAACTATTGAATACAATGTTGCAAAGACATCACATATCCTGTTAGAAGTTTACGACATAACAGGACGCAAAGTCAGTACATTGGTAAATGGCCAAATTCAACCAGGATTTTATAAATCTAATTTTGAAGCATCCGAGTTGAGCAGTGGCGTGTTTTTTATTCGATTGAATATTAATGGTAAAAATTTTGCGGTTAAAAGAATGATGCTGATAAAATAAATAAAAAATGCCATCGTTTCCGGCGATGGCATCTTATTCTATTTCAAAAGAATTGCTTTGCGTGTTTCCCTATAATCACCGGCAATAATTTCATAAAAATACGGACCGCTTGGAACTTGTAAACCCTCTTTATTCAGCCCATTCCAAACAATTGTTTTTGTCGGGCAGCATTAAAAATATATTATTTACCCGGTCACCTTTTTTTAAAAAGAAAGCATACAAAAACAATGGAATTATACTAACAATGCTAAAAATTTCAATTGGTTGGAGATACAACACTTAGTGTTTTATATTATTTTTTATTCTAACTAGATTGGAATTTAATTTCAAATAGATAATTAAATAGGAATGACATATTTATGTGTAAAGACATTGTCTCATCTACAATCAAAACTGAAATATCAGTATTTTATGATTTGTGCATTCCTGGTTTTGAAGGGCCGCTACCTTTAGTAATTGCTCTCCATGGATACGGAGAGAATAAAGAAAAAATGATGAAGCTCTTAAAAACTAACCTTACTGAGCCTTGTTATATTGCAAGCCTTCAGGCACCGTTTCCACATATAGTTCCGCCGGTTCTTCCGGGTAGGCCAATAAAACATGGTTTTGGCTGGATTACTTCTTTTAATCCGGGTGAGGCTATTCGCTTACATCATCAGGCTGTTGGCCAGGTTATAGATGACGTATTGAATAAAAACAAAATGAATATTTCAAAAATTATCTTGATGGGCTTCTCTCAATCTGTAGCGCTTAATTTTCGATATGTTTTTTCAAATCCCAATAAGATTAATAACCTCGTCGCTGTCTGTGGAGGCTTACCGGGAGATTGGGATAAAAATGAAAAATACAAACCATCAAATACAGATATTCTTTATGTGGGTTGTAAAAAGGATATGATTTATCCGGCAAAAAAAATCCGCGAAAATGCAGAAAAATTAAAAACAAAATCACGATCTGTCGAGATTCAGATTTATAATGCCGGCCATCAGATTCCACTGGAGTGTTTTACAAGCCTTAACAAAATGCTTTCACAGTAAAAATATTATGAATCAGCAACAATTTTGATTAAGTTGTGCGACTTCAAACAATGTAAATAACAATCCACAGGAGCTTTAAATGAAATTTATTTTAGTTGCGCTTATTGCGTTTTCAATTATTAGTTGTTCTACCCGCGAGAAGGGAATGACCCTTGAGAAAGGAACTCCGCATCACGACTTGGCTACAAAGCTGGCCGCCATTGATTCCAGTTTAAATCCGGTTGAAAATAAAGTTTTGGCCACTACCACAAAGCACGAAGTAACTCTAGGTGATATAGTTGTTAAAATCCGTTCGCGTTTTGGTAAACAAGCTGATAATCTTGATAAACAACCGTTAAAAAATATTAAGAGTTTGATGAAGGAATATGCTGAAAGTGTTGCCATGATTAAGATTTTATTACTTGAAGCAAAAAACAATGGTGTTACAGTTTCTGAAGCGGATATTGACAGCGCCCTGCAAAAACAATACGCTGCTGCCGGCGGTGAAGAAAAATTCCTTCAGTTACTTGAAGACAATGGTGTTTCCTCAGATCTGTTACGCTCCGATTTCAGGGAAAATGAAATAATGGGCCGTTACCTTAAACAAGTACGCGAAGAGGCAACAGAAATTAGCGAGGAAGAAATCGATTCTGCTTACGTTAAAGATAAAACAGCTTCTGTCCGCCACATTTTATTGCTGACTCAAAACAAATCTGAAGAAGTAAAAAAACAACTTTATACCCAGATGGAAACTTTGTTAAAACGCGCACAGGATGGCGAAGATTTTGCAGAATTGGCCAAGCAATATTCTGAAGATCCAGGCTCTAAAAATAAAGGTGGCTTGTATGAAAAATTTCCACGCGGGCAAATGGTTCCTCCATTTGATGAAGCAGCATTCACTGTACCGGTTGGTGAATTGAGCGGAATTGTTGAAACATCTTATGGCTATCATATTTTGAAAATTGAAGGTCGTCAAAAAGAAGACCGCCCACGTGAAGAAGTAAGAAAAGAATTGGTTGGCAAAAAATCTCAGACGGTTGTAAAAGATTTGTATGAAACCCTAAAAGTAGAATATGAGCTGGTTTTAACAGAAGCATCTTAATATTCAAATAGCCTGAACTAAATTTTCAAAGCCTCTCTCTGAGCATGTTTAAGGGTGAGGCTTTTTTGTTTGTCGGAATTCTTGCGACTAATTAAATAAAATATTCTTCCACCCCGCACTTTAGATTTTAGTTTATCCCTCGAAAATAAACCATCTGTTATTTTTCTGATTCTTTGAAAACCCAAATATTAGTTTTACTTTTTAAGGAACTATATGCCCTCTTTTTCAAAATCTGATATGGACGCTGTCAGCTTCTTCTTACAAAACCAATCTGCCGCAGATAGAATTGCCAAACAAGGTAAAGCCCGCGGTTTATTGCTGGATGAACATTTCCTTCAAAAACAGCAGGAGACAGTTCAAACCTCCAAAATGAAAAAGCTGGTGGAATTGCTGTCGGCGGCCTCGCAGGTTTTTTTACCCGACGCGGTGCAGAAGCAAGTTTATCAGAATGACAGCGGAACGCATATTATTCCAGGATTTATAAAAAAACTGTTTACAAAAATCAGCCTGGCTTTTGTTGTCCGGCCCGGCACAATAGATGATGTTTCAAGATTTGTAAAATGGGCAAATGATCACAATCAAAATTACACAATTCGTGGAGCAGGCACCTGGCCGTTTGGTGGCGCCGTTCCTCTAAATGATGATATTGTCCTCGATTTATCACATCTCACTTTTCACAAACTTTTTAGTGAAACGGACACTCTGGCTTTTGGGGCAGGATTCCTTTTCCCCGATGCGCGGGACTTTTTAAAAGAGCAGGATTATACTTTAAAACAGGAAATCACCAACCCCAACAGCGGAACACTTGCCGGCTGGATTGTAACCGGCGGGCTTGGCCTTGGTAGCTTTAAATATGGACATGTCAAAGAATCCGTAAAAATGCTGTTGGTTGTAAATGCACAGGGAGAGCTTGTTTCTTTGCAAGCCGGTGATGAGGATTTTGATCTCTTTTTTGGCAGCGAAGGACAAGCCGGAATTGTTGTTGGCGGTGCTTTAAAAGTGCGCAAAGAATCATTCGTAACCAAGCCCTACGCATTTTCATTTGAAACAACGCAGGATGTAAAAGAATATCTGAAACGTCTTCAGGATGCCCAAATTAAACCGACCTCGGTAATTTATTTTGACCAAAATTATATTCATGAAACCTGGAAAATTGAACAGGATCATTCACGCGGAAGATCGGAAGATGTGCTGGACCTGGATGACCAGAAACGCTTGCCTGAACTACAGGAAGATAAAAATACAATCAATGAGTTAGCCGAATGTGAACATATCCTGGTTATGCATTTTGATGAACATCAGGATTTTCAGGAGGCACTGAAAACGCGTTTGTTTAGTGCCTCGGGCGAACGCATCCGCATAGAACAACTTGTTTTTAAACAGCTTTCCACAAACCTGGCGCATAAACTTTGGGAACATCGTTTCCTGCCTGTACAAATGAAGCAAAATGGACCATCAATGCTTGTCAGTGAAACCATTCTGCCGTTTGATTCTTTTATCGAATATCAAAAAATGCTGCGACCAATGCTGGACAGGTTACTTGGTGTAGAGCTAAAAACAGAAGCGCATCTTCTGCAAAATGGAAAAATGCTAATCCAGTCGATTGTACTTGCAGATACGCGTACTTTACGCCATAAAATATATTTTGCCATGGTACCGTTGATGACAGAAGTTGCAATGCATTTTGGGGCAATTCCTTACGGGATTGGCATTTGGAACCAACCATTTTTTAAACGCTTACGATCGGGTAATAAAAAAGTAATTAAAAAACTGGAAAAGTATAAGAAGAAGCATGATCCAAGTGGCTTGATCAATCGTTCTAAATTTATAAACAGCCGTGGGCAAAAATTCTTTTTTAGATTGTTTTCATCACTTGCACCGGGTTTTAACCGCTGGATAGTAAACACAACCCACAAACGGCAGCGTGGAAAAAAATGGGCTATTTCTTATCCTTTAGAACGCATTGCCTGGAATGCCAGCGCATGGTTATTTCCCAAAATTGTACCATCGGATCTGAAGAAAACAGAAAAACCCCTGGAGCATCTTTTGGCCCCTTGTGCGGAATGTGATAGCTGTGAACACGTTTGCCCAACTTCGGATGTGTTTGGTTTGTACGGCCCGGCTACGCCAATTACGCGGCGTAAAACTGCAGAACGTCTGGTTGCCGGCGAGCAAATCAGCCAAAGTGAAGCCCTTGGTTTTTTAGCCTGTACACGTTGTGATAATTGTGTGCGTGTTTGCCCGACGGATGTGCCGCTTACAAAGATTTTTGACCTGGTTGAGGAGGACAACAATTTCCAGAATGCGCTTGGTCTGCAGGAGAAAGAAAAATCTGAATATGTGGATCGCTTCTGGCAGATAATGAAGGAAAGCCCGCTTTATACGGATTATACAAAATCGGACCAAAAGGAAGGCCGTTCACATTTGCAGCATGGTTTGCAAATTGTCTATCCGCGCGGATTTGAGTATGGGCAGCTTTTTATTGATCCTAAAACGTGTATTCATTGCGGCATGTGTAGCGATGAAAATGCCTGCATGTATGGTGCGCGAAAAGGCCAGCCGCGTCAGATACCTGATTTGCTTGATTTAAATTGCGCTTTGTGTAATGCCTGTGTCAATTATTGTCCGCAAAATAAAAATGCCCAGGAAGAGCGTGATGTTCTTAATAATTTTATTTACAACGCCACTGATTTGGAGGAGAAAAAGTATTGGCTTAACCGGCAGAACCGCATTCATGACACCACTACTGTTCACCGCTCTACAAAATTGACCGAAATGGCCGATCGCTATGTTACCGAAGATATTATCATGGAGATTGATAAAGAAGCTTCGTCCGGGCAGATCCCTGTTTCGGGAATGGGACAAGGCGATCGGCATATGGGGATTGGTTTTGATGCTGAACGATTTGCTCATTTTCATATTGTTGGCCCGGCGCAAAATCGCTTGCACGAAGGCGATCCTGAAGAAGAATTATCTGTAATTCTTGGAAAGCGAGATAGCTTTTGTCGTTTTGATAAGACAGGCAAGCTGATTGAAAATGACCATACAAATGTAAAGTTGATGACGCCGCTTCTGTATAATGCCCTGAGTCTGGAAAGTAACGGCATTGCCGAGCTGGCAATGATAAAAACGGCTGAGCAGCAGAAAAGCCTTGTGGTTGTGGAGCTTAATCGCATCTTCCAAAATTATAATACTTTTTTACGTGAAGGCGGCTATGAGCGTTTACCGGAAGTGCTAATCCCGAAAGTGGATGAAGAGCTGATCGACCAGATACAAACCAATCCGCGCACAAATCGTGATCTGTTGACAGACTTATGGCGTATGCCCGCTTTTGAGGTAGAATATCATCCGGATCTTTCCCGTACAATTTCCTACATCCGTGATTCGGTTAAAGCCAGCGGCCGGAAAAAACCGCTCATCTTCGGATACTTGGAAGTGTCTGAACACGATCTCATCGGTTCGCTTAGCCCAACAAACCAAATCAAAGAAAAAATTACTTTTTTGTTAAACCAGAATATTGATGTTTTGCATATCCATGGGCGGCGTAACAAAGAAGATTATTTTGTTACCAGTGTTGCAGTGCGTGCCATCCATCATTATTTGATGCGCATTGGCCGGAGGCATGAAGTGAGCCTGGTTGCATCCGGTGGAATCCGCCTCGCATCCGATTCGCAAAAAACAATTCAGCGTGGTGCTGAAGCAACTCTAATTGATTTTGCGGCATTGCTGGCTTTGGACCCAAGTGCTTACAAGGCCATAAAAGAGGATAAAGCGACCACCGAAAAGCTGTTGAGCCTTGATTTAGAGAAAGCGATTTCACGATTAAACAATCAGGCAGAATCACGCAAAGTACAAATTTTAGAAGTGTTGGGCGCATCCGGATTTAAAGACATCAAAAAAACAGTGGGTGAAGAAGGGCGCTTAATTGATTTTCATCAATTGGAAAATAAACTGCAGCGTACAGTTTTTGAAAATGGTGAGCTTGTGCAGAGGTATGAGCAAATCAACAAAGAACAAATGGCTAATGAAAAAGTTGCGGCTAAATCCATCCGCCGGTACAGCAAGCTAAAGGAAAAGATTGTTCCGCTGGATATCCCGCATAATTTTTATTTGCTTGGAGATACCAACCAGACTTTATACAAACGCGATTATGTCTGGCCGGGAACTTTGATCGAGAATATGGGGCGCATGGCCGCCGGAGATTTGGGAATGCTTGATTTCAGCAAAAATATGCAAACCGGCTTGTTGGGTGATGGCTTTGATGTCATGAAAATTTTGTACAACAAAGACCCGATGGATGTTACAGAAAAAGAGCTGGATAAAGTTGTAACGGCTTTGCCGATGGATAAAAATCTGACCCTCGAGGCACCCTGGATGTTCGGTGGAAAATCCGTTGGTTCTATCGGACTTGATACCTGGCGAGCGCATGTAGTTGCCTCGCGTGAATTGGGCATCCAATTTGATACGGGTGAAGGCGGTTACCCAACAAGTATCTTTCTAAATCCAAAAGGTGAGCCGGTCTTTTTTGAAGAAAATGAAATTGAGCTGATTGTACCATTTTTTGAAAATGGATATGAATATACTGTTGAGGATATGCGCAAAATTCTTACCCAAAATAAAATCACAACAAAAAGCCACCCAGGAATTTATGAAAAGATAAAATTATACCCATCTTTAAAGCCGATCACATTTATGGTAATTATTGGCAAAGAAGATGAGCCGTATGTTTCTACCGAAATTAAGACAGGGCTTTTTGGGGTTTCCAAACAAACCATCCGTAAAGCACGGCGGGTTGTAATTGCCTATTCGCAGGGCGCAAAAATGGGCATTGGCGGGCACATTCTTGCCCAAAAAGTTAACAAGCTTGTTTCATATTTACGTGGCGTGGAAGGCCTGGAAGAGCTGCAAACTAATCCTCTCGAAAAATTGATTGACCGTCTTAATCACATTGCCAAAGCGGAAGATTCGCAAATGGCCGATCTTGCAAAAGATAGTTTAAAGGTGTTTGATGATACCCTTGCATCTGGCGAAATAACAGATCAGCTAAAAGACATGATCTTTAAAATCCAGGAAAAAGCCTATTCTCTTTTTAATGATTCCCAACTGGATGAGATTGATTTTGAGAATATAATTTCAGCCTGCGAAGAAATTATAAAACACACTTATTCCAGTATTATATCGCCGTTTCCATTTCACAATTGTTACTCCATTGAAGATGTAAAAGCATTTATTGATGTTGTTCATATGATTAATCCGACGGCTGTTGTTTCTGTAAAGGTCTCGCCATCCAGCGATATTGAATTTATTGCCGCCGGGCTGGCACGTATTTCCCGCGATAATACAACCGAGATGATTCGTGCTAAATATGGTGAAGATGCTTTGCTCCAACCCAGCGATGAGTTACGTGAATATGCTAAAAAACATGGCATGAAAATGGAAATCTGGCTGGATGGACCGCGCGGCGGTACCGGTGCTTCGCCAAATATTATTAAGGGTCAAATGGGTATGCATATCGAATATGCCATTCCGTTGATCCATAACCGGCTGGTACGTGATGGCTTGCGCAACAATGTCACATTTATGGTTTCCGGCGGTATCCGGACTTATGAGGATGTTGTAAAATCTGTTGCCCTTGGCGCGGATGGCGTTATTTGGGGAACGGCTTGCCTGGTAACAGTTGGCTGCGACCGTAACCGTAATTGCCATGATGGTTGCTCACGAGGGATTGCCACGAGTAACTTGACCATGCAAAAATTAAGAGATGTGGAAAACAATACCCGCCAGATGATTAATGCGTTTATTATGATGCAGATGCAGGTAATCCGTGCTTTGGCTGCTTTGGGTATGAAGGATATCCGCGAACTGCGTGGCCGCTTTGACAAAATCCATTGGATTGGCTTAAAGGAACGTGTTGACCATCGATTCAGAATAGACAAAGAAATACAAAAGGAAATTTTAAAAGACGAGGAATTATTTGTAAAACGGGCTGAACATGCAACAGGCCAAAGTAATTGTGGAGTGGCCGCTTTGAATGGAACGGAGCCTGTTCCTGGCTATATTCTGGATAGCGCGCTTGATGCTATGCGTAACCGTGGTATGGATGGTGTTGGTATTGCCAAAACACTTTGTTTCCCGGATTATCCAAATCATTATGCTTACAGCATTATGGTGAAGGGCGTTTTCCAAAAAGAGATTGAAGAAAACCTGCGGCTGCAATGGCAAACCACCGGTAATGAATATACGGAAACGGAGTTACGCCTGGAAGCACGTAAACTGACCATCTATATGCGCTCTCAAATTATTGAGAAAATTAAAAAAGTTTTTCTTGATCCCTATTTTGATTTTCATGGGGAGACACGAATTGAGCTGGTCCGTGATTCCTATAAACGAGATGAGCAAGGTAATGAAATGGATTATCGGGAGTTTGGCAACGACCAGACTGATCCCGGGGATATTTTCCGCTTTTTTGTAAAAGCCAAAAAGGAAGCGGTTCATAATTATATCGATAAAACTTTGCTCAAATATGACTGGTCCCATTTTCTGGAACATCAGTTTCCGCAAATCACCAAAGAAAATTATATGGATTCTCAAGACTTTTTACAAAAAGCAGAAGACCTTTATGTTTTTGATCATTCATTAAATATGACACGCATTTTATATACATCCGAAATTATTGATTCCGGGTTTAATGATCCGCGTCCTGATTCTTTAAAATCCAAAGATACCGTTTCGATGGAAGACCTGTTACGAATCCGTAAATATGCCAATGAGAATCCATTTGAATTGAACAAACATTTGTATAAAGACCGCGATCAGAAAATTGCTGCGGTTATGTCATGTGGGAAAAATTTTGGTACCTGGAAAACAGCAGGACGGGTTATTCCATGGCAAACACCCGATGCACCAAACAATATTATTCATGTGCGCCTGGCTACAGGTTCCGTGGTGGAACAAATGAATTCACATCCTTTTGCCAAGCTGCATACGGCGCTTACACACAATGGCGAGACCACCAATTTTGAGGCGCTGAAACAACGCGTTGAACAATTTAATCTTTCTCCATTAGCTTCAACGGATACTGAAGTGGCCGCTTTAAAATTTCACCTTATTGCCGATGAATGGGCTTATCCTGACTGGGCCGTTTTTGAAAGTCTTTCACCAACGACAGGCGATGATCTTGCTCTTGTGGATGAAAAAATGCGTCCTCAACTGGAAAGTGTTCAACGTGTTGAGTTTTCTTCTTCACCGGACGGGCCATACCAATATCTGTGCCTGCGTCACGATCCGTATAAAAACGTAACAGAGCGTGTTGATATAAAAGACCCGGCAGACTTAAGGCCCAATGTCACAGCTTTCTGGAAAGACCATTCAAAAAATAAAAAGCGTGTTTTTTCGATGATAGCTTCGGAAGAGCAGGCAGTTCACACAATGCTGAAACTTCTTGATAAAGAAGGTTTGATTGAAGGGGCAGCAGCAGATATGACACTTTCCAGTTCCGGGATGATAAGCCGCTATATGTACGATGAAAAATCCAAAATATATGATTATGATTTTAAAGACCGTTATGGCCAATCGATCGAATTACAGGAATTTGGTCAGCATTTTAGTGTACGCCATGCAAAACTTACGGAGCCGGAAAGAGATTTTAGCGGATGGGAACGCAAGTATAGAATTTTTATAACCAAAGAATTGGAGAAAATTAGTTTTAATGATTTTCATTGGCTGCTCTTTAAGCTGGTTGAAAATGCGGATACCCAGCTTCGTTTCAAAAAACATCTGGATATCTTAACCTGGCTTCGGGATTCCATTAAGACATTGAATCCTGGAACTAAAGCGATTAGTTCTCTGACGGACATGGTTGATTATTTTCTTGAAAAGATTTTAGACCGTGTAAGCACAGGTGAGTTTAAAAATTATTATTACTACAGCCTGCACCGTGGTGGTCTTTTTGATGAAAATGCGGGAAAGAATGTAACATTGGTCATTAATGCGGAAGGTTTTTTACCGGAAGGCAGCGATCCGGATCATGTTTTGGCAGCTTTTTTAAACCAGGCATATGATCTGGGTTGGAGACAATTTATAATCTATCGGGTGCATGGCCAACGTCTTATTTCTACAGCGGTTATGGGCAAAGGTGATACAGACGATGTCGAAATGGATGTTTACGGCAGTGCTGGCGAATATTTTGGAGCTTTTATGCAGGGCGGTACAATCCGAATGCATGGCAATGCTCAGAATTTTGCAGCCATGTGTATGCACCATGGAAACCTTTACATTTATGGAAATGCAGGCAAAGTATGCGGATATGGTTCCAAAGGTGGCAAAGTATTTATTATGGGTAATGTTGTTGATCGTGTCTGGACAAATTCTGTAAACGACAGCAGGACACAACAATTGGACGTATTGATTCTTGGTTCAGCAACAAAATATGCCGGTGAATCTCTGATGGGCGGTAACTTCTTTTTTGGCGGAATGCATTTTAATGAGAAGGGTCAGCTGTGTTTAAACGATCGGCCATATCTTGGAACAAAAATGCTTGGTGGCGCTTCTCGCGGTAAGTTTGTTTTCTTCGATCCGGAAAATCGTTTGCTTGAAGCGCAGTACACTCATGGCAAGATTGAAGAGTTCAGCGATGAAGAATGGGCCTACTTTGAAGAGAAAATTCGCGAAGTTTTTGAACTGTCTAATATCCCCGTTTATAAAAAGAATTCAGGAGAATATATCAATGTGGATGGCAAGATGGTGGAGTTTTCTCGGGATGTGTTTAAACTGATAATCCCAAAAGGCGGTTTAAAGGGCTATGAATCTCATTAGGTTAATCGCTTAACAAAGTCTTGAATTTGAAATTAATTTCAATACAATAAAAGTAAAAAAGCTTTACATGCCATCTAATATTAAAAAAAGATAAAGCATTAATATGGAAAATGTATAATCACGTTTAAAATAACTTGACATTTTTTTAGTAAATCTAATTTCCTCCCTATTTTTAACCCTCTTTGGGAATCATTTCATCTCATTTTCTATTACAACTATTATATAACCCGGCTTACGCGGAACTCACATATTATTTTACATTCTTATCAATTTCTGGATATGATTAGATCAGTACGCCATTTTTTGAAACCGATGTTTCTATTTCCATATTTTTTGGTTTTTTGGGGATTAGCTCAGGGACAAGGGGTTCAAAATGTAAATGTTCTAAATCGGTTCGATTTGACACATCATATTGATGATGGTGGTTCAATTGCAGATGTTTGGGGTTTTACCAAAGAAGACAGAGAGTTTGCTGTTATTGCATTGACTGAAACAGGCGTCACAATTGTCGATGTAACGGATCCATATAATCCTGTTGAGGCATCAGTTATTCCCATTCCACCAAGCGCAAGTCGTCTATATCATGTAAAACCATATAAAAATTATCTTTATGCTGTAATGCGCCCGGGACCGCTTCAAATAATTGACATGACTGATCCTTATAATGCTTTTGAGGTAACCACCTACAGCACAGGTTTTGATGAAGTTTATGGTTTATTTATATCAGATTCTTTAGCGCATCTCTATGATGTGGAAAGTTCTCGTTCCGGGGTTAGTTACATAATTCTGGACTTATCCGATCCAGAGAACCCGGTAGAACTTGGTGTATGGGGCAGAACCTATCATCATGTTTATACCCGAAATGATACTATGTTTGGATTTGTTTTGGGTGGCGAAGTGGATTTTGTGGACGTTTCTGACCCAGGTAGTTTTTCATTGATAACAACATGGGAAGCAGGATCAAAGAGTCACAGCGGTTGGCTAAATGATGGTGGCACAATTTTAACTACAGACCACGAAACGCCCGGTGGTCATATGAAGGTATGGGATATTCCAACAAATGGTTCGACACCAACATTAATTTCTGAGTTTGAAACTTCAACAAATCAAATAGGTGAAGCAACACTCCACCACACACGTTTTTATAATGATTTTATTTATACATCATACTGGATTGAATGCTTTCGATTAATTGATTTGAGCACCCCTGCGCTTCCTTTAGAAATAGCCGTTTATGATACAATTGATCCAAACCCGGATACAATGTATCGTGGTTTTTGGGGAACATATCCATATAACCCATCTCGTAATATACTTTCGACGGATGCCAAATTCGGCCTTATAATTCTTGATTATCATCATGACGGGCCTGGAATACAACACCGGTCATTGGATAGTTTGGTAATGGGAGGAAATAGTATCCGCGGTGAATTTAACAGGGTGAATGGCACTTCTGTTGATGTTGCCTCATCTTCTGTTTTTTGGAGGACAACCCATAATGGAGCTTGGCAACAAACCGCCATTGATTCCTCCGGGCAACCTGATCAGTATTTTTTTGAAATAACATTGCCAGGACAAGCATCTACTCTGGAATATTATTTACAGGTAAAAGGAACAAATGGCAGGAAAACAAAAGCTCCGGGTATGGCACCACATTTAGAATATTATACATCTTCAATTTTTAATTCAACATTTAATATCGGGCAAGATGTTTATATCAGTGAAGTGTCTGACGCGGCCAATACGCAAAATGAATTTTTGGAAATTCATAATTTAAGTAACAATGCCATTGATCTTGATGGGTTCAAACTTGTTCAATTTGAGGCCGGGTCGGATTTGAGATATAACAAATCTGTTTATGTTTTTGATTTTGGCCAGGATGAAAATGGCGTATCTTCAACAATCATTCCGGCAAATGGTTTTCTTATAATTGCCAGGGGAGCTAACCAGTCTGGATTTGAAACGGAGTGGGGAAGCTTGCCTGTAAACGCAAATTATAATTCCGGTAACAATAACTTACTTTTTGGTGAAACCAATGCTTATCGCTGGGTATTACTATCGTCCTCAAACTCAAATAAAGCTGATGGTGTTTATATTGATGACAGTCAAAGTTTTATTGCAGGATCAGGATTTCGAAGCTATCAGGTTTCTGTTGGAAATTGGAATACTACAAGTTATACAGGAGCCACGCCGGGAAAATTAGATGGTGATCAAAGTTTGCCTGTTTCTTTAATTTCTTTTAAAGCACTTAAAAAAGAAAATGGGGTTCAATTAAATTGGCAAACGAAATCTGAATTAAACAATGTTGGTTTTACTATTCTACAGTCATATGAAAAAAGTGAAGGATACAGCCATATTGATGATTATTCTACAAATAAATCGCTAAAAGGACTTGGTACAAATTCGCACGGAAAAGAGTATTCATATTTTGATAATACAGGAAATGCAAATTCAGTTCTTTTTTACAAGCTTCAGCAAACTGATTTTAATGGAAGCACTGAGGAATTTGGGCCTTTAAGTGTTAATCTTGATAATCAGAAACCACAAGATTTTCAACTACTTCAAAATTATCCAAACCCATTTAACATTGAAACTGTTTTTAGATTCTATTTACCAAAAAAGAAGGATAGGATTTCTATTTCCATCTTTGCCGTGTCCGGAGAAAAGGTTCGATCAATAAACCTTGGTTCATTAAAAAAAGGTTATCATACATATACCTGGAATGGTAAAAATAATAATAATGAAGTTGTGGCATCGGGAATTTATTTTTACTCCATTGTATATGATAAAACCCGGTTTTCAAAAAAACTTATTTTAATAAAATAGTGTAGGGCAATCTGAAAAGAAGACAGATTTTTTGAATTCAATTTTGGTGAATCTTTGTTACAATTTTATTTAATAAGGCATCCTGCGAATATTTTTCTAATAGTTCAATCTCTTGGAGAGATAGCTCTTTCTGCGCTTTTTGTTCAACATCATACGAGTAGTTTTCCCGTAACACATTTGGTGGTAAGGGTTTATCAAAAATATCTTTTAAAAAATATTCAGGATCGTATTCCAGCCCTAAGAATGAAATAATTCCATGGATAATTTTTTGCTGATTTTGGCCAAGCGAATTGTGATTGAGAATAAAAAGCCGGTCATGATATTTGTTGTATGCGGCTAAAAATCCTTTCAAGTAACTCAAATAGCGACCAAGATAATCATTTATTGAGATATTGCGTTTTTTGTAGGATGTATATTGATAAAGTGAATTTTTAAAAATTACGATGCATTTGGAATTAATTTTCTCCATTACAGAATCAAGCACAGGCATATAGGCCGGAGTCTTATCTAAAATTAGCTGATCATTATCAAAAAGGGGCGAATAGTTTTTGATGCTTGAATACATGTCAGCCCAGGTTTTGCTCTTGCAGATATTATCTAGCTGTTCTTGATTTAAACCCCATTGGACAGGTGGTTTTTTGAGTGTCCATTTATAAAAAGGCTCAATACCAGGAAACTCATTTGGTGAATTTGCCAATAACATCCCGCCTTCAAATCCTCCTGCAATTTTAGGATGGCATTTCAATAAATTGGATAAGTAAGTTGTTCCGGAATGCTCCATCCCGGTCATCAATATAATTTCAGACATTTAATTTCCTGAATTAAAAAATTGTTAAAATTGTATTTGTATTCCATCGCCTTGTTTCCAAACTTTATTAGCCTGATATTGAAAAACCCGATTATTTATATTAAAAATTAATATGCCACAAGTCTCGATTATCCTCCCCTTTTTTAATGCCGAAAAAACTTTGCTTAGAGCAATATCCAGCATAGCTGATCAAACACTTCGCGATATAGAAATTATCATGGTTGATAATAACTCAACTGATAAAAGCAGAACAATCTCAGAAAGCCAGGTAACGAAGGACCCCAGGTTTATTCTTATTTCAGAAAAGAAGCAGGGCGTTGTTTTTGCTTCTAATGCCGGCTCGGCGATAGCCAGTGGAAAATATATTTGCCGCATGGATGCCGATGATTGGTCGCATCCTGACCGACTGGAAAGGCAGGTGCAATTTTTGGAGGAAAATCCGGATTTTGGCGTTGTGGCAGGTTTGGTAGAATATGTTGGACATCATGAAAATACTCAAGGTTTTTCCCGCTATGTGGATTTGATTAATTCAATTCAAACTTATTCTCAAATTTCAAATCGCAGATTTATTGAATCGCCCATTGTCAATCCATCGGCTATGTGGCGCAAAGAAGTTGCCGATAACCTGGGAATGTACCGTGATGGTAAATTCCCGGAGGATTATGAACTGTGGCTTCGTTGGCTGGGAGCTGGAATTAAAATGCATAAAATTCCCAGGCCTGTTTTAAAATGGCATGATTCGGATGGACGTCTTACCAGAACAGATAGGCGTTATTCAGACAAGGCTTTTTATGAAATTAAAACAAAATACCTGGCTGATTGGTTGAAAGATAATAATCCGCACCATCCGAATGTGGCCGTTTGGGGTGCCAGCAGAATTTCCCGTTTACGTGCCCGGATACTGGAAAAACATGGCGTTCACATATCCTGCTATATTGATATTACCGGCAAACGCAAATTGGACAGAGAAGTAATCAATTATAAAGAAATCCCATCGCCTAAAGAGATGTTTATTTTAACATATATCCGTCAAGCCAATGCCCGGATTGAAATACAGGAGTTTTTAGAAAGCCGCGGTTATACTGAAGGCGAAAACTACTTACTTATTTCTTAATCAATCTATACCTTTTTTATCAGGTTTTTCTCGTAAGGGTATAAGTGATGAGTGTTCCTTCTTCATTTTCTGTAACCGTAAATGTGTCCTCAATAAGAATATAAGTTACAGCAACTGTCTCGGTAACCGGTGTGCCATTTACTTGCTGAACATTGATATCCATTTCGTTTTCATTTTCATCAACATATATAAAACCAGATTCTGACCAGAGTTGACCGCCACTTATGTCAACTTGTTCAAAAGCATAGGCACCGTTTTCATAGATATGAAAGCGTGCTTCAACAGCGTATTCATCCCATCCCATTACTGTACCAAGACTATCTTGATTACCATCAACCGTTACAGAACTAAATATCCAAGTACCAACCATTTCTGTCAGCGGTTTGCCTTCACCTTCAGATTCTGTCGAGTTATCTGTACTTTCGCTACAGCTAAAAAAAACCAGCATAGAAAAGAGAATTACAAAATTAATTAGTTTCATGTCGCCTCCATTAGATTTTGAGAAGTTTAGTAATATTTTATGGTGTTTTTTTGCATGGGCCAAAATAAGATGACGCAGATCAAATATCAATAAATCCATATTTTGAAAGAAAAACCCAGTTACCCGGATTTTCCTCTCTTTTTGGGGGAACCATCTGTTAACGCAAAAGAATCATTTTGTGTGCTAGACTAAACTGATCCGATTGAAGGTGAATATAATAAACTCCTGACGGCTGATCTTCAGCATTCCATTTCATTTTATATTGTCCACCGGAAAGTGCACCATCATGAAGGGTTGTAACCAACATTCCAAGATTATTATAAATATTCAATTTCAAATTATGCTGATCACTATGGGTAGTAGGCACATCAAAACTTATGGTTGTTTGAGGATTAAAAGGATTTGGGTAAGCCCCATGTAGCGCAAATTTTTCGATCATACCATTTTCACTAAAAAATCCTTTTTCAGAATTTGGTGTAGCGCTAATAATAGAATGATATGTTAAAACACCGCTGTAGTCCAAATCTGCAAGGCGGTAATAATATGTAAATCCATTAAGCACATTTTCATCAACAAATGAATAATTTGTTTCATAGCTCACTGAGCCCTGGCCATCTATTCTTGAAACAGTCTCAAAAATATTACCGTCTTCACTTCGTTCTAAAATAAAAGCGGCATTATTTAATTCTGAAGCAGTAGTCCATTTTAAGAGAATCTGTGAATTACCGGGAGTTGCTGTAAATGAAGTGAGTTCAACCGGTAAAGATAAATCTGCAATGTTTTCATAGACATAAAAAGTACCTTCATCTTCACTCCAAGGGTCATCGCCGGGAGAACCCATAACAGAATTATCGGCATTAATAGCGACCGATTCGCCATACCTGTCAAAATTATCACCGTCGAACAACGAGACTGATTTACTTGTTTGGCTCCAGGATGAACCACTTCTTAAAAAAGCGTAAGCCGCACCGGTTTCCGTATTTTCGCCAGGTGCACCAACAAGCGCATAATCTCCGTTAATGGAAACAGAATAACCAAACTCATCTGAAGCTGCAGCATCGGAAGCGGTCAGCTTGCTAACCTGGCCCCAATTATCAGTTCCACCCTGGTTACGATTAAATACGTATGCAGCTCCGGCACCAGCTCCACCGGCATCTTCACCAACGGCTCCAACAATGACATTATTACCGCTAATAGAAACAGATCCTCCAAAACGATCAAGATTTTGGGCATCCGAAGCAGTAAGTTTTTTAACCTGTCCCCAGTTCTCTGCGCCACCAAAATTACGAGAGAAAATATAGGCTGCACCTAGATCATTGCTACTGCCACCGCCATGGTCATCAACACTTGCGCCAACAACAATAAGGTCCCCGCTAATAGAGACCGATGAACCAAACTCAGAATCGCTGGCAGCACCAGAAGCAGTAAGTTTTTTTACAAGCCCCCAATTATCTATACCGCCAAAGTTACGGCCATAAAGAAAGGCTGCCCCTGCATTCGAGTTATCGCCAATTGCCCCAACAAGGGCATAGTCACCATTTATACTTACAGAAAAGCCAAAATTTAGATTTGAAGCACCTGGACTGACCGAGAGTTTTTTTGCTTCGCCCCAGGTTTCGGATCCTCCCTGGAAGCGATCAAAAATATAAGCGGCGCCATCATCTGTGTTTAATTCATCCGCAAATGGAGCCCCAACGATGGCGTTTTTTCCGGCAACAGCATATCCGTCAATGGAGACAGAATATCCGAACTCATCATCTGCCACTGAAGGATTAGCCCAGAGTTCCCAAACATTAAAATCCCAATCATCATTACCCGGCCCGCTTCTTTCAAAAATATAAGCCTTGCCAGTTTGGTCACATCCAGCACCACCACAGTCTATCATACCAAAAGGAGCGCCGACAACAATAAAATCCCCACTAATGGAAACTGCAGAGCCAAGTTCTGCAAACTCCTGGATATCCGAATCCGGAGCTTCAACTCTTACTTCACTTGCAAGTAAAAAGCTAAAGCTAAAAAGTAAAATCAAGATTAAAAGGTTTCCGTTTTTCATTTCATCCTCCCTGATAATTAGTTTTGGTCGATGTTTATGTGGAATTGGTTTGGGTCTTAATTATAAAGGGAAAAAAGAATGGGGAAAAAGCTCAAATATGTTGATATATTTTTTAGAAGTATAAAAAAGGATTGGATCATTTCGATCTTTTTTACCAATGGCCTTTGGAATTTAAAAGATTCAAATGGAACTGATCCAATCCTAAATTGAAAAGTTAGCTAATATTTCTTCATTTCATCAAAAGCATCTTGCGGTTTAAAACTAAATTTCCAGCTCTGATTTGGTAAATGTAAACACCGCTGCTTGCAGGTTTTCCCTTAAGATTATTTCCGTTCCAGGTAATTTTATAACTTCCTGCAGATTGACGTTCATTTACCAAAGTTGATACTCTCCTTCCCTGCATATCAAAGATTTCAAGTTTTACAGTTTCGGCTTTTGGCAAATTATAATGGATTGTAGTAGATGGATTAAAAGGATTTGGAAAGTTTTGTGCAAGAAAGAAATTATCTGGTTTGGCTTTATTTCCGGATACAATGCTAGTTGGTCCTAAAATTGACGATATGGCTGCGAAAGCATCTGTTTTTCCGTGTCCCCATTTATTATTTGGAACCTCTCCGGTAAATGCGTCACTTCTGGCAGTATTTTCAAGAATACTTTTTACCTGGCTTGCATCAAGGGAAGAATCGGCCTCTAGCATTAAGGCAATAATACCGGTAAGGGCCGGAGCTGCTCCGCTTACTGCTCCAAGTGTGCCGTACATTCCATTTCCATCTTGTACCAAAACGTGGTTGAGTGAAGCAAAATATGATCTGGGCGCATAGGCGCAAATGTTGGTATTGCCAGGAACACTCACTGTAATTCCAAGCCTGCCATCGTAGGTTGGCCCAACGCCACTACCTGGCCATAGCTCACCCTCACCAACCTCATTTCCAATATCGGTTCTGGTTATGCCATCGATATCAATCCAATTTTGGCGTAAAACATATGAGTTTGGCGTGATATTATTATGAGCAGAAGCGAGATCCCAAATGGTGTAACCCGGAACCACGAAACTTTCAAAACTATTATTATTACCATGAAATATTCGTGAAGGATTAAGGGATGTATGGAAGGTTCCGTTATTAACTTGTGTCCCGATTAAGCGAATTGTAAAGCTGCCCAATGATTTAATAAAATCTATAAATAATTCTTTTTTATTGTTTTCTGCATTGTAAAAATCCACCGCACTTCCATTATGATAATAATTGAATTCACTGTAAAAATGTTGCGCGCGTTGACTGTTGAAGAATGGGGATGATAAAGGTCCAAGATTTCCAGTCGGTGTTATTATTTCCACATCAAACCGATCTTCTTCATCATACCACAAATCGAATCTTAAAAAAGAAGTTGTTTTATTTATTTTTATTTCAATTGTATCACCCTGGCTGATTGTCCCGGAAGCGTGGTTATCCATTCCTCCGCCATCACTGCTGCCTGAAACAAATATCTGTCCGGGGTGTCCGGGTCCAAATTCAGAATCAATCATTCGGGAAAGAGAACTGCTGCCATCCATAGGTGCACCAATACTTCCAAAATTTGCAAGCATCACAAAAGGCATGTTCATTTCAGATGCTTTCGATTTTACAAAAGTAATCGCGGTTTGGATATAGTCTGGATTATAGAACGCTGCTTCAGCTGCTTCACCGTTATGCGCAGGAGCTCCCTCAGACGTTATTTTTACTATTATAAAGGACGCTTCAGGGGCGATTCCCTGATATTTGCCGGCACTGACAGCTCCATTTCCACCGGCAATTCCTGCTGTTGCAGTTCCATGTCCAACGGCATCTCTTGTAGATAAACGAATACCTGTCGACAAAGCTGTGTCAATATCAGCCTGGTTATAAATGGTACCTATTCCATAGGGATTATTTGAAGCAGTTGCGCCGGCAGGATCGAGCATATCATAAATTGCCAGGATTCGGCTGCTACCATCATCATTTGTAAAATCAGGATGTTCATAATCTATACCACGATCTAAAATGGCAATGATAACTCCATTTCCTTTTAGCCCATAAGTTGCTTGAACACTATCAACTTTTGTTTCCGAAAGAAGAAGTTCACTTGCATGAGAATTTAAAATTACTAAACATAAGATTGTTAGAATCAATAATAGGATTTTCATTTTTCACCTTGTTTTTTCTATCTACGTTTAGGAAATATTTCCTTATCTTATTAACATCATCTTTTTAATTAGATTTTTTTTACCAGCCTTGATTTCATAAATGTAAATTCCGCTGCTTACAGGATCATCATCACTATTTTTTCCATTCCAAATAACTTTATGATTTCCTGCCTGCATCAGGCCATTCTCCAAAGTTGCCACTTTTTTCCCTTTAATATCATAAACGGTAAGTAGCACTTTTTGAACAGATGGCAAACTATAACGAATTGAAGTTGCCGGATTAAATGGATTTGGATAGTTCTGCTTGAGACTAAAAACCTCTGGCAAAATATTTTTCTTATTAGGAATTGCTGTTGCAGTGCTCACCTCGATTGGTATATCCGGTGCTTCACCAAACCAATTTGAAGCATCTAGCATAGACCATTTTGTATTGTAGTTCCCTGGCGTATCCGGCGCAGTTATTTTTAGGGTGAAGATTTTTGGCCGACCACGGAAAATTCCACCAAATATTGGGATATCATCGTGGTCATCGTTTATCATTTTGTTTTCTGCAATAAAACGTTCACTTTCATCCAAAACGATTTGGCCGAAGCTAAACCCTGCTCCATTGTTCCAAAATGTGTTTCCTTCATTTCGAATAGTAACCCGAACAGTTGCCATTTCTCCCGGCTTCATTGTATCAGGAAAGGAATGGCTGATTATTTTTGAATTGAGATTAGGGAAATCATTAAAAGTAGCTGCTCCCTGCGCTGTTGTTTTTATATACTCATAAGGATCATCTGTTTGGGACCAGGTATCTGTATTGGGGTTGTCACTTCCGGGCAGGATAAATGGAGCACCGGTATAACCTGCATAAATGCCGGTTCCTTCATCATACTCATTCCAGCTTTCAATATAAATACGGTTCACCGATGTATCTACCTGGTTCCATGCCGCCTGGTAGTTCGCTCCACCATCACGCGCCAAAAAATCACCGGGTGTGCGCACGTTTTGGTCCCAATAACCACCCTTTAGTTGTACTGTTTTGAGATCATTAAAAGAGTTTGCAACAAAATAATCATTAATTTCAAATTGTACAGTTCGTTCATCAGCAAATGAAAACACAATCGGGCTGACTGCCGTTGTAATCATGTAAATACCGTTATTGAAAACAGGATGTTCTGCTGCAAAAGCATTTTGCAAACGGCTTTCCAGATCGTTTCGTTCCAGCGATACCACATTGTCCATGTTCAGATGCACATGCCAGGTATCTAATATAATTCGGTTGTCAATTTTTGCCAGATAGTCATCTGCGTATTTGTCTGTGTTGACGCTAAAGTATTGATTAAAAAAGCGGATATATTGCGCTGCCAGTGAATCCTTCCCGGCGCTGGTTGCCAAATCTATATTTGGTTTTTCGTGCCAGGTAATCAATGGATCTAAAAATGGTGCAACTTTGGGGACGTCATATCCTTCGGCGCGCATTTCTGCCAGGGCCCGGAAAAGATTTATACGGATACTTTCACTTTGTTTCATCAAATGGACCCAAAGAACATCGATATTAGAAGCCATCATTTGTTTGATCTGAGTTTTCCACCAATCAGGTTGTCCGGTCCAATTTTCACGACCTTCGACAGGTCTCCATGGTCCGTCAAGCTGCCCTGCTGTTGGAACATACCAGTGAAAAACAGAGGTGCTCACAATATGGCTTGTCATTAAATAAGAAGGAAAACCTGTTAATTGGCTCGGAGAAGGTCCAAGGTATAATGTAGCAGAAATGATATGCATTTGTACATGAGGATTTAAAAATAGCCGTAAATCAGCACCAAGGTTTTGAGCCTGCCTAAGATCCATGTCTGCCAGCTCGAATATTGCAATTCTTTCGCCCTGTGTATCTTGCAAATCTGCTGCTGTATGGTTTATGGCAAATTCATAGTCGCTCGAAGCGGAGTTGAATTGAAGCCCAAGGTTTCCTTTGCCAAAATCCCGATAAACAACTTCTACATAAGCATCGGAAGATTGTATCGCGACCCCTGCCTGGAAATACATATAAATGGCGTATGTACCCGGAGAACCGGATGATCTAAAAACGGTCTCTCCATCCAGTTCAATGGTTTCAAATTCTCCATCAGCTCCGGAAACCGGTGTTAAAGAAAATCCGGTTTGCGCAGAAAGCTTGGGAAAAAGACATAAACAAATCGTGATTATCCAGATAATAATAGGATTTGATTTTGAATAAGAATAGTTCTTCTTGTTGTTATTTATCATGGCAGCTTCTTTTTTATGTGAATTATTTTAGCAATAACATCTTTTTTTGCATAACAACTTTCCCACTTTTGATTTGATAGACATATAGTCCACTTTTGACGGGAATCCCAAAACGATTATTTCCTGCCCATACTATTTTGTGGCTTCCGGATGTATAAAAACTATTTGCCAAAACTATTACTTCTTTCCCAAGTGAATCATAAACAGTCAATATCACCTTTTCCGACTTTGGGATGTTGAAAGAAATAGTAGTTGTTGGGTTAAATGGGTTCGGGTAGTTCTGGCCGAGTGAAAAATCTTCTAAAATAAAATCATCATTATCTTTAATACCAACCGGGGCAGAATATGTTAGGATGGTTCCATTTGTACCAACTATGAATGCTCTGTTTGCATCAACAAGGTGAACACCCATTAAAAACTCTGTGGTTCCACTGGGCTCTGTAATCCAAGTTGCTCCACCATCGTTTGTTCGTAAAATAGTCCCGCTTAGCCCGGTTGCAACTCCGTTATTGGCATCTCCAAAAGAAACATCATTAAGCGCAGGTATTGCGCTTGGGGTAACATCCGTCCAATTGGCACCGCCATCCGTTGTGCGAAGTATTAAACCCAGTGTAAGTCCGCCACCACCAACTGCAATGCCGTTGTTTGTACTTGTAAATGCAACAGCATAAAGGGGAAGATCTGTTCCGCTTGTTTGCTGAATCCAGTTTGTCCCGCCATCGGTTGTTCTTAGGATGAGCCCATCAGAAGCGCCAACACCTCCTCCAACAGCCGTTCCATTATTTGCATCGCTAAAAAACACATCATTCAAATTGTCTTGAAAAGATACACCTTGGATTGTCCAGTTATCGCCACCATCAGTTGTACGTAGTATTTTTTCACTGTTGCTTGTTACAATTGTGCCATTGTTTGGATCACTAAACGATAAACCGTAAAGATGGTTTGTAACACCATCAACAGAGCTGGGTGACCAATTTGTTCCACCATCAGATGTTTTGAAAATTATCCCTTGTCTTCCTATAGCAATCCCATTGCTTGCATCACTAAAATAAACATCCTCCATAGATTCATTTGATGATGAACTCGTCTGTTCTACCCAATTTGCCCCGCCATCGGTTGTATGAAAAACGGAATAATTATTGCCAACCGCTGCTCCATTGTTTGCATCGCTAAAGTAAACCGCTTTTAATGTTTTTGTGGTATTGCTGGTTTGGCTTATCCAATTACTTTGGGCAAAGCTGCTCTGAAAAGCAAAAATGACTATTGAAAACAAGATTTGGCTGTATTGCTTTTTAAGCTTCATAAATCCTCCGGTTTGTTAATTGGTTCTATTACAAGCTTATTTTCATCAATCTTTTACACACCGAACACTCATACCGGATTGAGGGATTTCATAAAACCTTTTAACCCCGTCGGTGATATAACTTATTTGTCTGTAAATCGGTGTGTTGTTTTCACTTGATGATGTCCAGAAAAATGCAAACCATGTCAGAAACAAATCTTTATTCTCCTGAAGCCTTATTCCGCCGGGAAGAGCAGTAAAACCACTTTCGTTATCTGAGTCAAGTCCCAGACTCCAGTGATCGTTTCCGGTTTCCCTAAGCTTCGGTGCAATCAAACCACGCCACTCAATATTGTCTGCTTCAGCCTGGTTCATCCCCAATGCCATTTCCAGTTGCTTCCAGTCTTCATCTGTTGCAATATGCCAACCTTCTGGAGCAATATTTTTTACATTGTTAACGGCATACCAATTGTATAAATTTCCATAGGAATTAGCGTTGCCATTATCATTATCATAAAAACCATATGCACCGCTTGTGTTGCTTGCCCAGCCTAAACTATCCGTTGGGAATGATATTGCATCTCCATTGCGATAGTGGGAAACTTTCAGGTTTTCTGCCATCCACCATTGATCACCGATTTTTACGGTTTTGTAAGTATTCCCATCAATATCGGTCACAGTACCGGCCGAATTATTGTTCTGATCATTATCTGATCCTGTTGAATTATCAGAGCAGGAGAAGAATAAAAATATTGAAATTGAAATAATCAAAACATTGAAAGTTTTATGCATTTTTGTCTTCTTTCTTTTTGAGTTTCATTTACTATTCATTTTTGTAAAAGATATCAATCCTTAATACAACGTACACCAAAGCCATTGTTATTATTATAATAGACACGGCTGATTTCTGTATGGTCCCGGTGTAGACCGCGCGCCCAACCATAAATATCTGATCCGTTATTATATACAGAGGATGTCCAAAAATAAGCTTGATGGGCAAGGCCAATAAAATTGGCATTGAGGCTGCTGCGAAACCCATTAGGTTGTGCTGTAAAACCATATTCGTTCGTTGCGTTTGCATTTGGAGCGACCCAATGAAGTGTACCAGATTCTTTGATTTTATCACCTTCATTTGTACCGCGCCACTGATTGTCATTTAACTCGCTTTCCGGAATACCGAGAAAAACTTCTAATTCTTTCCAATCGTCATCGGTGGCAACACGCCATCCATCCGGTGCAATATTTCGGCTATCCTGTGCGGCATACCCGTTGTATAATAATCCATACGTTATAATATTTGCGCCATGATGATCATATATTGAGTAACCACCTTCTGTTAAGGTCGTCCATTCATTGTCATCAGGAACATGCCTGATGGAATCCGCATTTCGATAGCGAGTTACCCTAAGGTTTTCTGTCATCCACCACTGTTTGCCGATCTTTATAGTTTGATATTCGTTGCCGTCAATATCTGTAACTGTACCCAGCGTTCCTGTTGGCAATCCATCATCATCATCTTCGATTGGGCTGGTTGAGTCATCTGAACATGCCAATATTAAAAACATTGAAAAAAGTAAAATAGAAATTAATGAATGCTTTTTCATTTTTTGAGCCTCTTTTTTAATAATTGTTTTCGTTTGCTACTATTTGTAAAGGGAAAAAAGAAATATGAATTGGCTCACAATAAAATATAATTTAGTGATTATCTTGCATTGAAAGAGACGCTAAGGAATAATATTTTAAGCCATGGCCCGGAACCTACAAACACAAGTAACCCAATTACTACAACAATTGAATAAAGGGAATGACAAGGCCCTTTCAGAGTTAGCCCCGGTTATTTACCAGGAGCTGAGAAGAATTGCTTCGGGTTATCTAAAAAAAGAATCTGGTAAGTACACACTTCAAACTACAGATTTGGTTCATGAAGCCTATCTCCGGCTTGTTGATGAAGCTTATCTTTCCTGGGAAAACCGCGTTCAGTTTTTTGCGATTGCAGCACGGGCAATGCGACAATTCCTGATTGCATATGCCAAAAAACAAAAAGCTATAAAGCGAGGTGGTACGCAGATTAATATTACTTTGGATGAAAATGCAGTCTCCAATGAAGAGAAGTCTTTACAAGTTTTGGCTTTGGATGATGCCTTATCACAGTTAGAGGTTTACGATGAGCGTTTAGGCCGTATTGTAGAATTGCGTTATTTTGCAGGGTTGACTATTGATGAAACCTCAAAAGCCATGGATATTTCTCCAGCGACTGTGAAACGTGAATGGACTACGGCCAAAGCCTGGCTTGCTAGTGAGATGTCTTTTTAGGGGGAAATAGAAGTGACTCGTTGGTTCGTCTCCGCTCACCATGAAGAGCGGGTTTGATTTTATTAGATATTGTTTTTACTTCATCCTGAGCGAAGACGAAGGATATTTGGAAATCAATAATGTCAAATTTATACAAAGCCTGGGTTTACATCTTAAAATGCTCGGATAACAGCTACTACACCGGAAAATCCCAAAACATAGATGTCAGAATTGAACAACATAACCAAGGAACATATAAAGGCTATACTTTTAACCGAAGACCCGTGTCTCTTATGTGGTCCGCAGGATTTAAAACATATAAAGACGCAATTATGTGTGAGCGTCAAATTAAAGGTTGGTCGCGGGCAAAGAAGGAAGCTTTGATCAATGGCGATATAGATCTATTATGTGAATTATCTGTTTGCAGGAATGAGTCACATTATAAAAACAAAAAATAGATGGTTCGTCTCCGCTCACCATGAAGAACAGTTTTAAATCAAGGCTAGTAATTGCAACTTCATCCTGAGCGAAGACGAAGGATAACCTCAATAAAAAATCAGGACAATTATGACATCTGAACAGTGGCAATTAATAAAAACCCTTTTTCAGGAAATGTTGGACCTTCCGGAAACGGAACGGGAATCGTATTTATCAAAAAATTGTGATGATAATGACGTTCGCGAAAAAGTTTCTCAAATGTTATCGGCGCATTCTGAGTCAGAGGATTTTTTAGAAACGCATAGTCTTGAAGTGAACATGTTTTCTGAATCTGATGAAAGTGCAGCACGATATATTGGCAGGCAAATTGGTCTTTATAAAATCGAAAAACATATCGGTGAAGGGGGCATGGGAAATGTTTTCCTTGCCGAACGTGATGATGATTTTCATAAAAAGGTTGCCCTTAAAATAATTAAACGCGGGATGGACACAGATGCTTTGTTAAAACGGTTCCGGCAGGAAAGGCAAATCCTTGCAAATTTGGTCCATCCAAATATTGCACGTTTACTGGATGGTGGAAGTACTGAAGATGGATTGCCTTATCTGGTTATGGAGTATATTGAGGGAATGCCAATTACGGATTATTGCGACAAGGAACATTTTACAATTAACCAACGCCTGAAAATATTTCGAAAAATATGCCAGGCGATTAACTATGCACACCAAAATCTGGTTGTTCACCGCGATATTAAACCAAACAATATTATTGTTACAAGCGAAGGTGTACCCAAGCTGTTAGATTTTGGAATTGCAAAACTGCTTGATCCTGACACAGGCGAATCACACGAGTTAACAATTGAGGGTTCGCGTATATCAACACCGGAATATGCCAGCCCGGAGCAGATTCAGGGAAAACCAATCAGTACTGCTTCAGATGTCTATTCACTCGGCATTTTACTGTATAACTTATTAACAGGTTATCGCCCATATCATTTTCTTGATCGCTCTCCAGCTGCAATTGAGAAGGTAGTTGTAGAGACAATACCTGCTAAACCCAGCTCTGTTTTAAAACAACCATCCATTAATAATCCAACAAAAAATAAAACTGAAAATGTAAACCCCGATGAGCAAAGTAGGTTACGTAAAACTTCTGTAGAAAAGCTTATTAAGCAATTAAATGGTGACCTGGATAATATTATTTTAAAGTCAATTCAGAAAGAACCGCAACGCCGCTACTTGTCCATTGAACAATTTTCTGAAGATATTGGAAGATACCAAAATGAACTCCCTGTTTCTGCGCGTAAAGATTCTACCAGTTACCGGGTTGGAAAATTTATTAGACGTCACCGTGTTAGCTTTGCGGCAGTAATAATTATTTTTTTAAGTTTGCTCTCCGGGATAGTTGGAATTTCCTGGCAGGCTCAAATAGCCAAAGAGGAAGAAGTAAAGGCACGGCAGACATTAAAATTTGTCGAAAAAACACTTGCTGCTGCAAATCCGTTAGAATCGGGTAAAGAGTTAACTGTGGAACAACTTTTAGATGAAGCAACAAAACGTATTCCAAATGAATTAAATGAACAACCGCAAATTGAATCAGAAATACGATCCATAGTTGGGGAAGCATATCAAAGCCTTGGACACTACGGAAAAGCCAGGACGCATTTTAAAAAAAATCTTGTGTTATTAGAAAGTTTTTATGGAAGCAAAAACTCGGCAGTTGCAAATGGTTATCGTGAACTTGCTGTTGTTGAGCATTACTCCGGAAATTATTCCAGAGCGGATAGTTTATATAGAAAAGCAATTAAATTATACCGGGAGATTGGTGAGGTTACGAGTGGAGACTATGCCATTGCTTTAAATGATTTTGGAACAATGGAACTGGATGAAGCGCGTTACGACAGTGCAATTATTGTGTTCGAGGAAAGCTTAAAACTAATGCATAGTTTCTTTGGAGAGAATCACTATCAGGTAGGCAGTGTGTATAATAACCTGGCATATGCTTATGATGATTTAGGCGATTATGACAAAGCAGACAGTATATATGCAAAGGCTCTTTCTGTTTTTAGGCATAATTATGGGGATGAACATCCGGAGATTGCAAACACATTAAATAACTATGCTTTTGTGAAACTAAATGTTGGCGATACACTGGCTTCATTGCAACTTCATGAGCAGGCCCTGGCCATGTGGCGTAAACTTGTTGGCGATGATAACCCTGAAGTCGCAACAACCCAGCACAATATTGCCGCTGTAACTTTTTATCAAAAGAATTATGCACTTGCAGAAAAAAAAGAACGAGAAGTAGTCAAGATTTTTCAAAAGATTTATGATGCAGGCCACCCATACCTTGGCAGCGCTTATTTTATGATGGGCAGGATATTAAATGCGCGGGAAAAATTTATTGAATCTGAAGAGTTCCTCAGAAATTCTTTAAAAATACGCCAAGCTAAATTGGGGGCAAATCATCCGGCAATTGCCAGTGCTTATTTTGAGTTGGGTAAAAGTTTGTTTGGTCAGAATGATTTAGGAAAAGCAAAGGAAATGCTTAAGAGTGCCGAACAAATTTACTCAGTCAATGGTGAAGCAGAAAAAGATGCTCTAAAGAAAACACGTGTATTGCTTGAGAAGTTAAATATATAAATACATATTTTAATTTCCCGGATTTATATGCTGAATTTATAACATTCATAAAGATTGGTAGAAATGAGATGTCTTCAATAAAAATAGATTTACCTCAAAATTATATTTTCGAAACTGAAATTCCTATTCGTATTACTGATATGAATTATGGAGGACATCTTGGCAATGATGTCTATCTTACAATAATCCACGAAGCAAGGGCACAGTTTTTAAAATCTCACGGTTATACTGAAATTGATATTGAAGGTGTTGGGGCTGTAGTTAATAATGCCGCCTTGGTTTATAAGGCGCAGGTTTTTTATGGAGATTTATTGACGATAAAGATTTCACTGGAAAATCCAGGACGAATGAGCTGTGATTTTAAATATCTGTTGGAAAATACAAAAACTGGCAAGGAAGTATGTCGCGCCCAAACAGGCTTTGTTTTTTTTAATTATGAAACCGGTAATATTGTTGAGATGCCTCAAAAATTCAGATCATTTTTTGAAAAATAAATTACCCAAAATTTAATTCATTAAATTAGTCTAGTCATACGTTCAAGAAATTGATGTACTTCAGATACTGAAAAATTGCGGCTCAATCTTTTACTTTCCTTACCCTCTACAAATATAAGAATCGATGGGACAGCAAATATAGAATACTGTCCTGCCAGTTCCGGTTGCTTGGTTGTATCAATATATTTAAAAACCACTTCGTTATAATTTTCTATCAATTTTTCAATTTTAGGTCTTAGAACTTTACAAACAGAGCATTGTGGAGTAGAAAAATAACTTATTACAATTGGATGGTTCTTTAAGAATTCGTCAAATTGATCTAACTGCATTTATATCTCACCAAATATTGTTTTAGTTTTTTTGATGTACAAAATATTTGATTGGTACATTTTTAAGCATCTACTCATATTCTTTTAATTTTTTTAACTATTCGTCCGTAAATATATAAACCTTTCAAGTGATTCTACCGAAAAACTTTAATAATTAAAGAAAAAATATTGCTTTGCTTAAATAAATTTATTATATACCGCACTCGTGTTTAACGATTAAAAAGAATGGAGCTAAAAATAGACAAAACAGATTTTCAAATTCTAAACATGTTACAACAGAAAGGACGCATGAAAAGAAGCGTTATAGCTGAACATGTAGGGCTAACTATTCCGGCTGTAAGTGAACGAATGCGCAAAATGGAAGAATCGGGTGTAATAAGAAATTATGCCTGTATTGCCGATGCCCGCAAACTTAACCTGGATATGATGGCTTTTGTATTTATCGCGACAGAATCATCAAAAAGCTACCAGATAATTATCGACCAGTCAGAAAAAGAACCGGAAATTCAGGAGTGCCACGCAATTACCGGTGGTGGATCACATCTTTTAAAGATTAGAACAGTCAATACAGAAAGTCTTGAAAAATTATTAGCGAGGATTCAATCGTGGAAAGGCGTTGTAAATACGACAACAGATATTGTGCTTTCCAGCCCAAAAGAAACTACAGCTTTATCGCTGGAACATTTAAAAACTAAAATTGAAAATAAAAAATAATAGAGGAAGGATTAGAAATGCCGGTTACTAATAATGATTTAAAACGTGATAACCTCATGGATTATTTTGGTATAAATACTTTTAATGATACGCTTATGCGCGAAAAATTGCCAAAAGAGACATATAAAAGTTTGCAAAATACAATCAAAAATGGTGCTAAGCTTGATAAGGAAGTAGCAGATACAGTAGCGCATGCCATGAAAGAATGGGCGCTGGAAAATGGAATCACCCATTTTACACATTGGTTTCAGCCGATGACCGGATTGACTGCTGAAAAACATGATGCATTTCTGGATATAAATGGTGATGGTGAGCCGATTCAGCGTTTTAGCGGAAATATGCTTATCCAGGGTGAGCCTGATGCCTCCAGCTTTCCAAGTGGTGGAATGCGTACAACATTCGAAGCTCGCGGTTACACTATGTGGGATCCATCAAGCCCGGCGTTTATTATGGAAGGACCCGGTGGTGGTATTTTATGTATCCCTTCAGTTTTTATTTCTTACAATGGTGAGGCACTGGATAAGAAAACACCTTTGTTGCGATCGATGAGCGTGCTGGATAAAGCAGCCTGTGACACACTAAAAATATTCGGCAGAGAAGTTACCAAAGTAACTACAACACTTGGCCCGGAACAGGAATACTTTTTGGTGGATAGTGATTATTACGACAGCCGTCCGGATTTGATCCTGGCAGGACGCACATTAATTGGCGCACAGCCACCAAAAGGCCAGGAAATGGAAGATCATTATTTTGGAAGTATAAAAGAACGTGTTTTGGAATTTATGCAGCTCGCCGAAAAAGAACTTTATAAATTGGGAATCCCGGCTAAAACACGTCATAACGAAGTGGCGCCACACCAGTTTGAGTTAGCGCCAATCTTTTCGGAAGCGAATATTTCTGCAGACAGAAACCAGCAGGTAATGGAGATATTAAAAAAGGTTGCTACACGATTGGATCTGGCTTTACTTCTTCATGAAAAACCCTTTGCCGGTGTAAATGGCAGTGGCAAACATCTTAACTGGTCTATGACAGACAGCGATGGACATAACCTTTTGGATCCTGGCCATACACCAAGTGAAAATGTACAGTTCCTTGTTTTTCTTGTTGCAATTTTAGATGCGGTTTATAGCTATTCAGATATTTTGCGTGCCACAATTGCTTCCACAGGAAATGATCATCGCCTTGGGGCAAACGAAGCACCACCGGCAATTATGTCTGTATTTCTTGGGTCTACCCTAAGTAATATTCTTGATAGTATCGAGAAGGGTGATGAACATGTTAGCAGAGAAAAAATTATTGATATGGGAATTTCAAACCTTCCAAGAATTCTGCAGGATAACACAGATCGTAACAGGACTTCACCTTTCGCTTTTACCGGGAATAAATTCGAGTTTCGGGCACTGGGCAGTACAGCCAGTATTTCCATGCCTGCCACTGTTTTAAATGCGGCTGTTGCAGAATCGCTCAACTCAATTATTGAAGAAATCAATTCTGAAAAAAAGGCAGGAAAAGATACAACAGATGCTTGTTTTGCAGCATTAAAAAAATATATTGCCAAAACGAAAGCTATCCGTTATGAAGGAAATAATTACTCGGATGAATGGGTAGTTGAAGCTGAAAAACGCGGCTTGCCAAATCTCAAAGATACACCTGCTTCACTTGAGGCATACCGTTTTGATAAAAATATAAAAATGCTTACCAGCATGGGGATTTTGTCCGAGGCAGAAATCGAATCCCGCTACAACACAAAACTTGAACGGTATTGCAACATCATAGCCATTGAGTACGAAACTTTAAAAACAATAGTCTCAACCATGGTTACACCTTCGGCTTTAGCTTATCAAAATAATGTGATCAGCGCAGTAAAAGGATTAAATGAGGTTAGTAGTTTACTGGGTGATGCTTCCGTGATTGATGAGCAAGCAAAATTATTAACAGAAGTAGCAGGCCAGGTAGCAGGGTTGTCAAAGACATCAGCTTTATTAAATGAGTTGACAGAAAAAGCTGAGGCACTTGATTCGGAAAAAGAGAAAGCGGCTTTTATTGCCGGGAAAGTCATTCCTGCAATGGATGCAGTTCGTGCACATAGTGATGCCTTAGAGGAGCTTGTACCGGATGATTTATGGCCCTTGCCAAAATATCGTGAAATGCTTTTTATAATGTAGGTTGCGATGCTGCTTTATTAATTATCATAATTAAAAACCTTCCGGGAATAAAAATTCTGGGAGGTTTTTTTATTGTAATGAATTTAGCAATTCTTCCAACTCCAAATGCTTTTGCTCCCACTCAATTTCAAGTGCAGGAATTTCAATATCGATTTGACCGTATTCCTTGTTCAGTTCTTTGCCTTTAACCGGATCATTATAGGTGTCAGGATCGGCCAGTTGATTTTCCAATTCACCTTTTCGCGATGTTAACAGATCGAGTTTATTTTCAATCTCATCAATCCGTTTTTGTAAAACATTTCGCTGTTTGCTAACAAGCTTACGTGCTTCAGCTTCTTCTCTTTTTTGCTCCTTGGATTTTCTTGAGCTGTTTGAACCTTTTATTTCAGTAACATTGGCAGGCTCAACTTTTTTATTTGAAGGAACCTGATTTTCAATTTCTTCCGGGTGATATTGTTTTCGTTTGTTCAGATAATATGAATAATTCCCCGGATAATCATACAATTTACTTTCTTTAATTTCTACTACACGCTTAACCAGGCGATCCAGAAAATAACGGTCGTGTGAGATAACCAAAAGAGTTCCGTCATAATCGCGCAGAGCATGTTCAAGTGCATCTTTGGAGGCCATATCCAGGTGATTTGTCGGCTCATCCATAATTAAAAAGTTGCATGGCGAAAGCAATATTTTGGCTAATGAAACACGTGCTTTTTCTCCTCCGGAAAGAACGCCTGTTTTTTTATTTACATCATCGCCGGTAAAACGGAAAATGCCAAGAATGTCGCGCAGTTTTGGTCTGAATGAAGGCGCTGCAGTTTCTTCCACTTCTTCATAAATGGTTTTGTTCAAATCTAATGCATCTACCTGATGCTGCGCATAGTAGCCTATGTTTACCCGCTCACCAACATGAAGCTGACCTTGTTGAGGAATCAATTCTTTGTGGATCAACCGGGTTAGTGTTGTTTTGCCCTGGCCATTATCGCCAACCAGAGCCAACTTTTCACCACGCACAATATTTAAATCGAAATCTTTAAAAACCTGGTTTTCGCCATAACTAAAAGCCAGATCAGAAATACTCAATACTTCTTTAAAGCTTTTTACATCGGCCTGGATTTGGAATGAAAATCTGGAAGTCTGTTCCGGTGGTTCGATGATTTCCATTTTTTCCAGCATTTTTACACGGCTTTGAACAGCAGCAGCTTTTGTGTTTTTATAGCGAAAACGATCAATAAACTTTTGGATTCGAGCCCGTTCTTCCTGTTGGGCTTGCCATGCTTTTATAAGCTGCTCAGTCATCAGCTCTTTTTTTTCTTCATAAAAATGATAATTGCCGGAATAGCTTGTAATCTTGCCTTTATCCATTTCGGCAATTTCATTTACCAGCCTGTCAAGAAAAAAACGATCATGCGAAATAATTATTATTGTTCCGGAAAATGTTTGCAGATAATCTTCAAGCCATTCCAGAGAACTTAAATCGAGATGGTTTGTCGGCTCATCCATTAAAAGCAGGTCAGGTGCCTGAAGCAGCAAACGACATAAATGAACACGCATTCGCCAGCCGCCGCTAAATTCGCTGATTATCCTGTCAAAATCACCATCTTTAAATCCTAAACCGCTTAATATTTTTTTTGCTTCCGATTCAATCTGGTATCCACCGAGCAGGGAAAAGCGATCTTCCAACAGGCCCAGTTTTTTTAACAAAGCCGGATTCCCATCATCGGCATCAAGCTGTTTATGGGTGTTTTTAAGTTCGTGTTCAATTTGAATCAGTTCCGGATTTCCGGTCATCACAATATCAAGAATGGATTTTTCTTCAAAGATTATTTCTTCCTGTGGCAGATAGCCAATGGAATAATTTTTGGGTATAGAAATTGATCCGCCGGTTGGCTCGTATTCATTGGTCAGGATTCTTAAAAAGGTTGTCTTACCGGCACCATTTGGCCCAATTAGTCCTATTCGCCTGTTTGGTTTAATCGTCCATGTGATATTTCTTAGCAGATTTAAATCGCCAATGGAAAATGAAAGATTGTTTATTTGCAGCATATTTTTCGTGAAATTATAATGGGGCTAAAATGTAAGCAGTACTCAATTTGGATGAAAGTTAAAACAAAATAAAATTTATTTGAAATTATTGTCGTTTGGCGTTAATATCAAATATGATTAAATCGTTTAGAGATAAAGAGACCGAATTGATCTGGAATCAAAAAGTTTCAAAAAAGTATGCATTAAATCTACAAAAAATAGCCTTAAGAAAACTATTCATTATTCATGCGGCAAAAAATTTAAATGATTTAAAGATTCCACCAGCAAACTGTTTGGAAAAACTTAAAGGAAGCCGAAAAGGCCAATATAGCATTCGAATAAACAATCAATGGCGCATTTGTTTTATATGGAAAGAGTCCGATGCATATCAAGTAGAAATAGTAGATTATCATTAAGGAAATGAAATGAGCAAATTACCAAACATCCATCCCGGAGAAATATTGCGTGAAGAATTTTTACGGGAACTTGGGATAACATCATACCGGTTAGCCAAAGAAACCAAAATGCCTCCAACACGAATTTCTCAAATTGTCCGCGAGAAACGCCGTATTACCCCAGATACAGCTCTCCGGTTATCTAAGTTTTTTAGCAACTCGGCTGAATTCTGGTTAAATTTACAAATGGAATTTGACTTGAGGGAGGGTAGGTCACAAATAAAAAACGAACTTGATTCTATCAACCATTTCCAAGCGATTTGATTATTTCAATGAAAAAAAACTACCTTGCTTTTGAAGATTTAACTGCTCTTGAACTTGATGCCCTCAATCGTGAAAAAACGGTTTTTCTACTTTCCGTAAGCTTGCTGGAAGAGCATGGCCCGCATCTGCCTTTTGGCGTAGATGTATTTGTTGCCGAGTTTATGGCTGAAAAACTAATGGATGAAATAAGTGAAAATCATAATGATTTTACAATTGTAAAATTTCCGCCTCTTCACGTTGGCAGTGGTGGCATTCGCTGGTTGGGTACAATTAACAGCAAGCAGCGCACGATGCGTAAAATCGTTTATGACTATTGCTCACATCTTGGGAAACATGGTTTTAAATATGTGCTGCTTTCAAATGGTCATGGCGGGTTAGGTCATGTAGTTGCCCTCGAAGAAGCTGCCCGAAAATGCTCCAGAAAATACAATATGTCCGTTATTTCACCGAGTGGAAATGTTGCCTTTAATCTGATGACCGGGGAATATATCCATGAGATTGAAGCTATTTTGGGATCGGAGTTTTCAGAGCAGGAGAAGGAAAATATAAAAAATGATTCCCATGCCGGCTGGTGGGAAACAAGTGTAATGCTTTTGATGAAACCTCACCTGGTAAAGGATTCATTTAAGAAGTTGGAGCCTTATGTTTTAACACGGGGGCAGCGCATGCGCAACAAAGTCTATCCCGGTGACCAGGGCTTTCGTGGTTATCCTGCTAAGGCTACAAAAGAATATGCGCAGGCCGTTGTGGATGTAATGGTGAAGCATACAATGGAACTTGTGAATGAATGGCTGGCTGGTAAGGATATGAAGAAAAAGGCATCGTCACCTCTTTATAATATGCTTTTTTTTAGAACAAATTTTGATAGAACCGTTATTTTTTCTGTGCTGATAATTTTTGTCATTATCTGCTATTTTGTATTTAGATAAGAGACCTGGAAAAAATCAGTTTTATTTTTCTTCCTGATTTATTCGTATTACAATTTTCCCTTTTACATTTTCCTCAATAAGTACTTTAAAAGCTTCAGGCGTCTCATCCAATTTGAATGTTCTGTCAACAACCGGTTTAATTTTTCCGGATTCAATAAATTGTATTATGTCAGCTAATCCTTTGTTTGGTTTTGCGCCGAGGATGCCCATTTTCCTTTTCCCGGTTAATGAAATTATTGATCCAAAAACAGCAGTTTGAAGTAGATGAGGAATGTTTCCACCAACCATTATGTAGACACCTTTTTTTGTAAGCGCGCGTTTATAATGAAAAATTGAGTGACTTGCAATGAGATCGAGAATCAAATCATATTTTTGCCTGTTCTCAGTAAAATCTTCCTGGGTATAATCTATAACTTCATCAGCGCCAAGTAAACGCATCAGCTCAAACTTCTGTAAACTATCGACGCAGGTAACATGGGCACCAAATAATTTTGCCAATTGAACTGCAAAACTGCCAGACCCACCACCGGCACCGTTTATCAATACCTTTTGCCCCGGTTGCACTTTTCCATTATCACGAAGTCCCTGAAGGGCCACAAGTGCAGCTTGCGGAATGGAGGAAGCTTTTTCAAATGATATACTTCCCGGTTTTAATAAAAGCCTGTTTGCGGGTACACAAACATATTCAGCCAATCCTCCCCAGAAATCAAAGATATCACCGAATACAGCATCTCCCTTTTTAAACTCTTTTACTTCTTCTCCACAAGCTTCAACAACGCCGGCAATATCGGAACCAAGGATGGTTTTTCCGGGCTTAAATAATCCCCACATTCTAGTATAAAACGGACGTCCTTTTAGAAACTCACCATCGGATGCGTTAAGCGATGTGGCATATATTTTTATTAAAACTTCATTACTTTTTGGAACAGGTTTATCGATATCTTTTAATTTTAAAACTTCCGGATTTCCATATTGGCTATAAACGATGGCTTTCATAACTGACCTTTGATTGCAGCTGCTAAAATATTGTCATTTAAATTATACTCTAAACTAAGCTCTTTCATTTTTTTGTGAAAGGCATTTCTGTAATAATACGGCATTTCTGAATTGTCAGAAAAAAACTTTTTGTACTTTTCTTCCAATTCAGGGTAATGTTTTTTTATAGCATTTAACATTAAAACCTTACTGCTGGATTTTTCATTACCAAAAAGTGTAATTGTGGCAGGCAAAAGATAGTGAACCTTTTTCTTTTTTAAAGTTGAAAAAAGTAAGTATAATTGTTTGGTTGTATCAGAAATATATGGGAAAAATGGCATCATGGTTACACCGCTTAAAAATCCACGCTGTACTGTTTTGTCGAGAATACTTAACCTTGCTGATGGCTTGGTTGCACCCGGCTCAAAAATGGCTGCTACATCATCATTCATCGAAGAAAAAGAAAAACTAATTATTGCGCCTCTTCCCAAATGCTTTAAATCGTCAGGCAGAATCGCTGACTTGTCTATTTGATTTAGTAAATCAAAATCACGTTCAATTAAATCTGATTTTGTGATTATATGAACTGGGAATTTGTGTTTGAGAATTACTTTGAGTGCATTCCGGGTTATTTCGTATTTCTCTTCCATTTGAAGATAGGGTTCTGTGGCCGAAGATAAAGCTATAATTCCATATTGATTTTTTTTAGCCCGATTTGCCAGTTGCCTGTCTAATAATTCAATCGCATTTATTTTAACGGAAAGGCTTTTTTCAAGATTGTTGCCATACTTGCTTCCACGGATGTAGCAGTAAAGGCAGTTGAATGAGCAGGCGCTGTAGGGATTAAAAGTATAGTCATCTAAAAACCAGCTATCACGTTTTTTAGATTTGTTGAGTACAGATTTAACATGAATCTCTTTTGCCATAAGGGGTTGCTTAAACTTTGGAGGGATTATCAAGCTTTCGGTCTTCACGAATCTCACCAATATGATAATGAGCAATTATTTCTTCAATCAAATCATTATTTATATAATACCATTCACTAACATTCAACGCAAAATCGCCTTGTTTTGCCGTGTAGCGCACACAGGCCTTCTTTTCGGAATAGATCTCATCGTGGATTTCAAAACTATAACCCAGAAATTTATCTTTATTTTCTTGTACCAGGCTAATATAATTCTCTTTGCCTTCTGTGGTCCCAAAAGGGCTAGTGTGCTTGAATTTTTCTGACACTGGTAAGTTGAGGAAATCGCCATCTTCCCATTTATCAAACCACACTTTAACAAGGTTTTGTGTTTCTTTGCCCATGAAGATGTTTCCAGGTTAATTTGATTTTACAAAATTGGATCGGGACAGAACTCTTTGCGTTTACAATCTTTGCAAAAACCTCCCATCCACACTTCATCAAATTGCTTCATTATAGAATCAATAAACGCAGGATCCGTTGTGACAATTCCAGATTCAAAATTGCGCTTATCTTTACTTTTCATCCCCAATCCCGCGCTGGTAAGGTTAGCTGATCCGGAATAAGCAAGTTCTCCATCGATAACAATTTGTTTAAAATGAACCCTGGGGCATAATTGCATTTCTATGCTTTCCCACAATCTGGGATATTTATCAAAACTTTTTCTAAAATTTGGGCCGGGCTCTTTTGCGTGTAGAATGCGGATGGCAACATTTTTTTTTATCAGCGAGTTAAGGACAGCCAAAAATGAAACAACAGAACTACCCTGACGCACATGCATATCTTTAATGTCAGCAGTGGCGATCCAGACAAAATTATTTGCTTGTGCAATGGGTTCAATGGCTTCTTTGTAAAGCTCATCGTTTATGATAAATTTGGTGATCATACTTCCGGTGAGAATGTTTAGGTTTTTTCATGGTAACGGTTGGTATAAGGATAGTAACGGACTGAAATGTACTTGCTTTTCGGTTTAGCACTTAGCCAAAATTTATAATTATACCGTTATCTTTCTTTAAACCATCAAATTGTAATTTGGCGGACTTTGTTAATATGTACCAACTTTGAATTTGGCACTTAACCCTTATTATTTTTATACATTGTTGTGCGTTCGTTATTTTTATATTTATTCCATTTTTTCACATACCCATTGAATAAGTATGGATAAACAATCCAATATTTGAACGGTTTGATTAACCAAATATAGAATTTTCCATACTTTGTCCTATGCTTTACATAAGAAGCCATTTGTACTTTATAGCATTCATTATTTGTCTTTACCCAACCATAATGCATTAGAGTGTGTTCTGTTGCGTTTGAAATTTCGTTAACCGTTTCATTTTCCATTGAATAAACTGTCCTAAAGTCAAAATAATTTTCTGTTCGCAGGTCAATGTTTAGTTCAGACGAATGCTTTTCTTTTTGTATTTCAGTTAATCGTTCCGCAAAAGTAATTTCATTACAATCAGGTATCGAAAGTTCATTAACATTTTTATCTAAACTAAAAACTTTACCAACTAAAGCTCTAAAATAAAACAATAATCCAGTTGGCGTAAAGTTGAAAACATTTTTTAAAGTGGGTTCAATTGCTGTTTTTCTAAACTTATATAAACTATCATTTTCGGTTGGTTTAAAACATATTGGATATTCCCAAACATCTAGCAATTCAAAATCTTTCGCTAAATCTTGAATTATAAAATTATTTTCAAAATGTTTTCTGTTAGGAATTCGATAATTCATTTCTCTACTTTGCTATTCTGCTTATTTCGTTGAATTAGCATATAAATTGCGTGCGGTAACATTAAAAATGTCATTCCAGAAAATGGTATCATAAAAACACCAAGTAAAACTATAATCAAATATGCCCAAATGAAGTTTTTTGGTATTAGACCATTTGTTCTCTCAATGTAACCAACTAAAATTCCGAGCGGAATGAGTAAAAGTCCATAATAGAAAAACCAAAAAGCAGCAAAATTTTCGTAATTCATCTGTCCTTTAAGCAGTGGAAACTCAAATAATCCTTCACTTATTTTGAAAAAGAATTTGTCTGCGAATCCAGAAAATTGTTTTCCAAAAGCAAAAGGGGAAATACCTAAAAGTGGGTGAATAATCCCAAAGAATATTAAAATCTTTCCATTTGTTATTTTCATAATTTACTTCTGTCGTTTCAGTTTTGGTCTAACGTTTGTGTATGGTGTCGTAGGGCAGTAGAAAGCACTAAACTTTAGATCACCAAGAGCCCTATTTGCTATATACCGTGTTAGGCGGTCGATTTTCTTTTTTTCAAGAATTTTTCTGCCTTACTTTTTGTTCCTTTCCAAGGATTATTCAGATTTTTCTCAACGAATTGCATTACCATATCTTTATATTCCAATTTATTGAACATTTTATCAAACGAGCTAATTACATGTCCGATAAGAATATTTTTACATTCTTTAGTTTTGTATTTAGTTTGAGAAACTGTCAAAAGTTGGTTGGTGATATTTTCGGTTAAATGAGGTTTTGCTTTTGCAATGATAATTGAACCTTTACTTACATTAGCCGCTGGTGTCATTTCTGGATCACGAATAAATGAATAAAACTTGTCAAAGATTTTGTCAAATTTTTTCTGACTATCAACTTTTGAAAGGTTTGAAATCATCTTTATGCTTCCGAGTTTAAAAATGTTGTTGTCAGAGTTTAGGTATTCAACAAATAAGTCAAAATGAGGATATAATAATTCGGGTTTCTTCTCACTAATTAAAACAAGAGTATTGAAACAACCGTATTTAATTCTCACATTCTTGTTTTGAACACCTTCCAGCAAATAAGAAACAAGCTCAGGGTTTTTGTCCGCTTCTGTAGCTATTCTATCAAGGTTTCTGTCCTTTGGAATTAATGAATCAAATATTTTTTCCTTTTCCATATCAGAATCTTTTTGTTCATACTTTCGGTTTTTATAATGCCGCCTAACGATTTGTATAAATACTGGCCGGAAATTCGGAGCCAAAACTTATCAATTCGTTAAGCTGTTAAATATAGCTATTTCGTTGCAATTTAGCACTTTCCCCGGCTTGGATTTATACGTTGTTGTACGCTGGCTGCTACTCTACATTTATCATGTCTTTAGTTAATTCAGCCAATGGTATCAATGCTAATTTCTGCTTGCTACTACCCGTCATCATCCCTTTTTGAGTAGTCTCTAAAATCCCATTATAATTAGTCCAACGACCTTCTGAGACAGAAAATTCTGCAATACCATTAAAATCCATTGATAGTGAAGTCTGGACTTTTTTATTAGTCATTGGATTTTTTATGAATCCTTCTGCATGTTCAGAAATATCATATTTAAGAACAACAATAGTATCATTTTGCTCCACAAGTATATCAATCAATTCAACTCTGTTATCACTATTTGCCGATTTACATACAAAAGATTGGTCAAATTGAAGGTAACTAACTCCTAATGCCCAAGTATCTCCTAATCCTACTGGTTTATTCGGCAACTCAAAGAACATAGCTATAAGATTCTTTTGTGCACTTTTTAGATAGAAGCTTTGTATTTGTCCATTCTCATTAATTTCTCCCCTTAACATAACACCTTTCATCATGCTTGATGGTTCGAAACTTTTGAGGTCAAGTGGTTTGGATTCACTTTCCTTGTATCCTTCGGTAAACATTTTAGTCTCAATATTACCTCGGTCATTCCACTGCATAGTTGTTATGAATGATGTCTTCTCAAATTCTTTTCTTAGTCCCTCGAAAACCTTCTTAATTTCATCCTTGGGCATATCATTATCTCCAAAATCAATTTCAAAATCACTACTCTGAACTTGTTCCATCGCAGTTTTATATCCAATGGTTTCATCAGTTTTAAGTTTCCATTTAAGAGTTATTCCATCTGCATTAGTAATTGGCTCTCTATTAAGTTTTGAATCATGCTTATGTTTTTCAATCTGCGCTTTAGTATCAAACTTATCTTTTTGCCCATTTGATGAGCAGCTTAATAATATTAAGAAAACTGGAATTATCATTATTGTTCTTTTCATATGTAGTATGTTTTTTTAGCTTGCGTACAACATCTTGCTATACGTATTGCGTATAGCGGGAATATGTATTAGTTTTAGTTGCGTTTAGCGAGAAATATAGCTTGTCAAAAATGAAAAAACAAATCATACTTAGCACGTTTGAAAAAAAACTTACTATAGCAAATTATTCCAATCAAACGATTAAAAACTATCTTTCGGCACTTGTCCTTTTTCTGGAATTCGTTGCTTCTAAAAAAGTTGATGAAGTATCAGAGCAATTTATTGAAGAATACCTGTTTTATTGCAAAACCAAAAAAAACTATTCCTTTTCTTCCATGAAACAGGTATTGGCATCGATTCGTTTTTTATATCAAAACGTTTTAGAAAAGCCAGTACCAAAATCGCTGAATATAAAAATAAAAAAGCCGCAAACCCTTCCGGTTGTCCTCTCCAAGGAGGAAGTAGGCAGGTTGATAAAAGTAACTTCAAATATGAAGCATAAAACAATTTTACTTTTAATTTATTCTGCTGGGCTGCGTTTGGGAGAGCTGTTAGATTTAAGAATAGGTGATATTGATTCCAAAAGATTAAAAATACACATTCGCCAGGCAAAGGGAAAAAAGGACCGCTATGTGGTTTTATCAGAAAAACTTTTAAACATTTTACGGGAATATTACAAGATATATGCACCAAAGGACTATTTGATTGCAGGGGCAAAGGGCGGGCGGTATTCTGATAAAAGTGTACAAAGTGTGATGAAACAGGCTTTAAAGAAAGCAGGCATACGCAAAAAGGCAACGGTGCATACTCTTCGACATAGTTTTGCCACTCATCTACTAGATGAAGGAACAGACATACGTTTTATACAGGAACTGCTTGGCCATGTGCGTTTGGAAACCACTCAGATTTATACACATGTTTCTTCACGGTCAATAAATAAAATTAAAAGCCCGGCAGACTCGCTGGACTTTTAATTAATAATTTTCTAAAACCGCAACGGATCTGTTTATTTGCATTTTACTTTTAGCTGGACATCCTCAAATATATTCCAAACTTCATGGCCAAACTCTTTTGGTGATATTTCAAATAAAATGATTTGTTTATTGGTTTTGGGGCAGAAGGATTCTCTAACTTTTGCATTTAGTGTTATATAATCCTTGCTGAAGAATTTATCATACACTCTCATTTTTCCGGTAAAGCCTTCATTCGTTTTTATGAACAGACAGATGGTTTTATCCAAGTTATTAGGATTAATTACGCCTTCTCTATTTTTAAAATTGACCCCCATAAGACCGTCGTAATAACTATTAAAGTAGGCAGTAAGTTTATTTTCGGTCATTGCGCTTTCCTTTTCAATGTACCATACAAACATATAGGTCCAAAAATTCTCGCTGGTGGAGTCAGACCAATTTGGTGCGAAACGTAAATCTTCAAACCCTTCTAAATCAATATCTTGGGCAAAGCCCAATGGAAAGGGGATTATTTCACTTTTCCAGTTCTCCGGTAAAGTCAGGACCGTTTCGTGTTCCTGGCAAAAACCAGTAGTTATGCTGCAGCTAAAAAGAAATAGTAATAAAAGGTGTTTTCTGTGCATTGGTTTCCTTATTGACTCTGTTTTTGATTAATAGATTTGATTACATAGTTATGGGTTTCTTTTACTTCTCAATATTTTTACTATACGGTTAATTATAATTTCCGATAAGTTCCATTCATATCCATTAAAATCAGTTGTATTAATAAACTGAACGACTACAGCGTCTACATCTTTGTGGTATTCTGCAAGGCTTTGATAGCCAATGACCAGACCGCCATGGTCGTAGACATAAGGATAGATTTCCTGTTCTCCTTCATCAAATACTGAACCATCGTTTAAGGCTCGCAAGAATATGCCAACATCTTCTGCTGTAGCTAACATTCCGTATTCATTTGCTTTAAAATCTTCATCATATCCAACATAATATCCACTCATTACATCATCTAAATCGACTTCGTTAAGCGAAAAAAAAGTGTTATTCAGCTTGAGTGGTATCAATATTTTCTCCTTGATATACAGTTGATGGCTATATCCTAATACATTGTCAATAATCTTACGAAGCAACAAATAATTCGTGTTTGAATATTCATATCCATTATCAGGTTCAAAACTTGCCGGTAAATCGAGGGCAAATTCAAGGGCTTTTTTGCTATTTTCCTGTTCGTTTTCCCAAAAAGCAGGATTATCTGTAAAATTGGGAATACCACTCCGGTGCTGAACCATCATTTTCAAGGTAATTTTTTCCGCATTTTCAATTCTACCTACAAGTTCCGGAAGATAATTGGCTAACGTTTCATCTAAAGACAAACGTTTGTCTTTTGCCAATTTAGTGATTGAAACAGCAACATATAACTTGTTAATACTGGCAATTTTGAATAAGGCTTTCGGGTCGGCAGGTATTTTGTTTTTTCGGTCGTGCCAGCCGGCTGCATAAAAGGCAGGTGCTTTGCCGGCCTCGTCAACATAAACAATAATTCCATCAAATCCACGATCAATGGCTTCGTTTACTTCTTCTTGGATAGTTTCCGGCAGCGGTATTATCCATGCCCACACCAAAATCCACGGTACATAAAACATAGAAATTATGGTTCCAATCAGCAATGCCATTCTAAATAGTAATTTAGTTTGTTCCTTCTTCATGCTTTTCAGAGTGGTGTGCGGTTTTATTAAATTGCCTAACTTGGTTTCTGAAAATGTAGGGTGTGTTAGTTTTATCTTTTTGGAATCTTTTTAATACTATTACTTTTTCAATTTCGCAACTTCAATTGAAATAAATTTAGGTAAATAACTCGGCGTACAGCCTTTTAGAACTATTTCGTTTTTGTAAAGGCCAGTTTCTTCACCTATGGCAATACATCGGGTACGATATTCCTCTTGCCATTTGCCAATCGGCCAATTGATTCCTTTCATCCAAATTATGGTTTTGTATGTCTTCATCGATTTGGTCTATGAACTTATTAGTGATAAGTTTTTTGTCCATAATTAAGGTTGCTAACAGGCGAGCTGAGAATCCACCTGTAGACCACAGCTCCAAAGCTAATTCATGGCCTTTTTTAATGTCCTTGGCAATTTTTCGCAAATCTCCAAGTTTTGTGGTTTCCTGGTTGATTTGTGAATAAATGTCTTTAGCTTTTGAAGAGAGTTCCATTGTAATAAACTCTTTTATTTATTATGTAAAATTTTGTCTGTTTGATATTATGTTTACATAATTAAAATTTTACATTAGGATTTACATCTTCGTCATAGTCAACTCCATCAAACCCAAATCCAAACAATCTTAAAAATTCTTCTTTATAGCCTGCAAAATCGGTCAGTTCATTTATATTTTCGGTTTTTACTTGCGGCCAGACTTCATTTACTTTCGCCTGCACATCATCTTCCATTTCCCAGTCATCCAATCTTAAACGGCCGTCTTTATCAACCTGCGGATTTCCGGAATACAGCCTGTCTCGGTACATGCGGTCGATTTGCTCTATACAGCCTTCATGATTTCCTTTGGCCTTCATAATTTTATACAGAACAGAAATATACAACGGTACAACCGGAATAGCAGAACTGGCCTGTGTAACCAAAGCTTTCATCACCGAAACATAAGATTTGCCGCCCATCGGCTCCAGCCATTTATTTAGCCTGGCAGATGTTTTATCAAGGTCATCTTTTGCTTTGCCGATGGCACCTTCCCAGTAAATCGCCCAAGTTAGTTCTGTGCCGATATAGGTGTAAGAGACGGTTTGGCATCCTTCAGCCAGCAAACCTTCATCTTTTAGGCGTTCCATCCACATTTCCCAATCCTGGCCGCCCATAACAGCAACAGTTCCCTCAATCTCTTCATCGGTTGCCGCTTCCAAATGAACATCCTGGATTTCAACTTTATCTGTGTTGAGAGTTCTCCCATCATATGCCTTATCGATTGGTTTTAAAACTGACGAATATACTTTACCTGTTTTAGGATGTGTCCGTCGTGGAGAAGCAATACTGTAAACCACAAGATCAAATGGTTCAAATTCATTTTTAGAGATATCAACAACTTTGTCTTTTATTTCGTCGGAGAAAGCATCGCCATTTACGCTGACTGATTTTAACCCCTTTTCTTTGGCAAGTTTTTCAAAAGCAACAGAATTATACCACCCTGCAGTTGCTGTTTTTTTATCTTTAGGCTCTTTTTCAAAAAATACACCCAGCGTGGAGGCACCGGAACCAAAAGCTGCGGTAATTCTCGAGGACAATCCATAACCGGTAGAAGCACCGATTACCAGTACATTTTTAGGCCCATTTTTAATTGGCCCGTTGGAAGTGACATGATTGATTTGTTCTTTTACATGGGCTTCACATCCGACCGGATGCGCTGTTAAACATACAAAGCCCCTGATACGCGGTTTGATAACCATAATAGAATATTCCTTGTTAAATTTTAAAAAGGCGAAATATAGGAAAATCGGCTGTAAATGCCAAAAAGTAAAAACTTAGGAGGAGTTAAAACATTACTACCGTCATGCTTAACTTGATTCAGCATCCATGTATAATTGGGAATGGTGCTAAAAGACTGTCACTTTGAATTACGAGGCTCAATCAAATCCCACAGATTACCATAGAGATCTTCAAAGACCGCCACGGTGCCATATTCTTCGTCATTTGGTCCGCGAACGAAATTAATATCTTTTTTGATCATTTTATTGTAATCGCGCCAAAAATCATCTGTGTGTAAAAAAAGGAAAACCCGTCCACCGGTTTGATTGCCAATTGAAGCTGTCTGATTTTCATCACCTGCTTTGGCCAGCAAAAGGGAACACCCGTTAGAACCAGGAGGGCTGACAACAACCCAACGTTTTGTTTCGCTTAACCTGGAATCTTCGATAAGTTCAAAGTCCAGTTTCTCAGTATAGAATTGAATTGCCTCATCGTAATCATTTACAACCAGGGCAATATGGGCAAGATTTTGTTTCATGGATTTTATTTGAGGATAAAATCGATTCCATCACTTCAAGCGATGGAATCGTTAATACTTAATTCTTTAAATTATGAATAGCTTTTTTTTAGCCGCTGCCGTTTCAATTTCTTCTTTTTTCTTTGCGTAGCCTTCACGTCCCATAAGCGCATAAGTGGCGATTTTTCCTTCTTCTACACCGGGTTGGTCAAAAGCGTTAATATTAAGCAGCTCACCTGCAAAAGCAGTTGCTGCCTGAAAAAAGAAAATAAGCGCACCCACATTTTCTTCGGAAACTTCAGAAATTTTAATAGTGAGATTTGGACGGTTGTTGTTTGTAAGGGCGATTTCCGTGGCGTGTTTTTCTGAGTTTAAGAGATTGCCTAAACTTTTTCCTGCCAGGTAATCAAAATCTTTTATATAAGGAAAATGATTTTGTAGCAGGTGATTATTTTTAAATTTTTCAACTTCAAGAAAAGTTACCACCTTATCATTTGGGCCTTCTACATATAGCTGCACCTGGGAATGCTGATCTGTCGCGCCGAGAGCTTTTACGGGTGTCTGGCCAACTTCCACAACATTGTTTTGATTGTCAAAACGTTTACCGATGCTTTCTGCCCAAATCTGACCATACCAATCCGAAATATCCTTAAGCTTATTACTGTATGGCATCATCACACTGATGTTTTTATTTTTTTTCATCAGAATTGTGTGTGTGGCAGCAAAAATGAAAGCCGGGTTTTTTAATACGTCCTGCTCGCGGCACAAGTCGCACATTTCTGCTGCACCGGCCATTAATTTTTTGATGTCAATTCCGGCTATGGCTGCAGGTATAAGCCCTACTGGTGATAAAACTGAAAAACGGCCACCAACATTTGGTGGAATTCGGAAACATTTTATTGCGTTTTCAAGGGCAATCTGGTTTAACAGGCCTTTGGTCGGATCAGTTGTAAATAAAAGGTTTTTGTAGAAATTTTCGCCTAATTTCTCTTTTAAGAAACTCATTATATAAAGCATTGTTGCGGCCGTTTCAGCCGTTCCGCCAGATTTGGAAACAACATGAAACAATGTCTTTTTTACATCAATCTCTTCCATCAACTCAGCGAGCCAATCCGGATCAACATTATCCGGGAAATACATTTTAGGGGAATCCTGATTGTTATAATATGTGTTTCTGAGCGAGGATTGTAAAGCTATTGGCCCAAGCGCTGAGCCACCAATGCCAACATGGACATAATGCGTAAAACGTTCCCGCACAGAGGAAGCATAAGTTTCAATTTCTTCAACAAGTTCACTGTTATCCGGCAGCTTATAAAATCCCAGAGTATCATCTTCAATTTTCTTTTCCAGAGCAGCAGCAGCTGCAGAACCGGTTTCTACTAGTTGCTTTAATACTTCAAAGTCGATTCCATGTTCATCACCAATATTTGTGCTGATTAAGTTTGAATAGTCTAATTTTATGTTCATTGTTTTCCTTGAATTTCTCATAAAAAAAGGCTATTCCAAAAGCCAGCATATTATATTTGATTAAAAATAACAGCTTTTGAAACAGCCTTTTCTATATATTTTTTATTCTTAGTTTTTCAGAATATCGCTTTCAGGTTCTTCATTTTTTTCTTTAGATTCGACTTCAGAAAAAGCCAGTTCTGTTTTACCTTTCATTTTAACCTGAATGGTGCTGCCTTCCTTAAATGTACCTTTTAGCAGCTCATCAGCAATCGGATCTTCCAGATGCTTTTGGATAGCTCTTTTCAATGGACGTGCACCATACATTGGGTCAAAGCCTTGCTCAACAAGAAATTTCTTTGCACCGTCTGAAAGCTGAAACTGAAGATTTTTTTCTTTAAGCTTAACTACAACTTCTTTCAATGTTATATCAATTATTGTCATTGATTCTTTTTCATCAAGTTGCTTAAAGACAACAGCATCATCGACACGATTTAAAAACTCAGGATTAAAGGCATTCTTCAGTTCTTCTGTAACTTTGCCTTTCATGTTTTCAAATTTGGAATCATCATTATTGGTAAAACCATAACCACTGGTATTTTTAAGGTGTTTCACGCCAATATTCGATGTCATGATTAATATCGTATTTTTAAAATCAACTTTGCGCCCGGAGGAATCTGTTAAATGTCCCTCATCCATAACTTGTAGTAAAATATTAAATACATCTGGATGTGCTTTTTCAATTTCATCAAGTAAAATAACAGAATAAGGATGACGACGCACTTTCTCTGTCAGTAATCCACCTTCTTCATAACCAACATATCCCGGAGGAGATCCAACAAGACGTGATACATTAAATTTTTCCATGTATTCGCTCATATCAATCCTGATAAGCGCGTTTGAGTTTTCAAATAAAAATTGTGCAAGCTGTTTTGCAAGATATGTTTTTCCAACACCTGTCGGGCCAAGAAAAATAAATGAACCAATTGGCCTGTTAGGATCTTGCAAACCGGCTCTTGCCCTACGGATTGCTTTTGTAATTGTATGAATAGCATCGTCCTGGCCAACGATTTCTTTTTTAAGGATTTCATTCATATCCAATAATTTTTCAGATTCGTTCAAGGCGATTCGCTGAGTTGGTACGCCGGTCATCATGGCAACAACAGCTGCGATATCATCTTCTGTTACGGCAGCTACGCGGCTTTCTTCTTCAACTTCCCATCTTTGACGGGCGGCTTCAAGTTGCTCAGTTAAATTGCGTTCCATATCGCGCAGTTTGGCAGCGCGTTCAAAATCCTGAAGCTTTGCCAGCGATTCTTTTTCACCGCGAATTCTTTCAATCTCACCTTCATATTCTAAAATTTCTTTTGGCACGATTATGTTTTCCATATGAACACGTGATCCGCCTTCATCCAAAACATCAATCGCTTTATCAGGAAAGTTTTTATCGCTGATATAACGGTCAGCTAATTTTACGATAGACTCAACTGCAGAATCATTGTAAGTCACATTATGATGCTTTTCGTAGCGGTCTTTTACAGTATGTAAAATCTCAAGCGTCTCTTCAGGAGAAGTAGGTTCAACCATTACCTTTTGGAAACGACGTTCCAAAGCGCCATCTTTTTCGATATGCATACGGTATTCATCAAGAGTTGTGGCACCAATACACTGCAGCTCGCCACGGGCCAAGGCCGGTTTAAACATATTTGATGCATCCAGAGAACCCGATGCGCCGCCTGCACCAACGATTGTATGCAGCTCATCGATAAACAGAATAACATCGAGCGCTTTTTCAAGCTCAGTCATCAAGGCTTTCATTCGTTCTTCAAATTGTCCGCGGTATTTTGTACCGGCAACAATTGAACCCATATCCAATGCTACAACACGTTTATTATGTAAAACCCTGGATACTTTCTTTTCTATAATACGGATGGCAAGCCCTTCGGCAATGGCAGTTTTACCAACGCCTGGTTCACCAATCAAAACGGGATTATTTTTTTTGCGACGGCTTAAAACCTGGGCAACACGTTGAATTTCTTTTTGACGACCAATAATCGGATCAAGTTTTCCATCAACGGCCATTTGGGTTAAATCACGGCCAAAATGATCAAGTGCCGGTGTCTTGGTTTTCTTTGCCGATGCTTGCTTTGGAGCAGGAGGAGTAGATGGCTTTCCTGCAAGAATATTTTCAAGCTCGCTGTAAACGGCAGCATAATCTACATTAAAGGTTTGCAGAATTTGCGCAGCCAGACAATCTTTTTCTTTTAAGATTGAAAGGATCAGGTGCTCAGTACCAATCACATCATTATTAAAGTTTTTGGCTTCAATGTATGTCATTTTAAGGGCTTTTTCTGCGCGCTTAGAAAGCGGCAGATTGCCAATGGTCATTGTTCCGCCCGATGGAGCTGTGGCGTCTTCAATGGCCTTTTTTAATTTTTCAAGATCGCAGCCAAGGTTCTTTAGTATTTTTATGGCAATGCCTTCGCCTTCTTTTATAACACCCAAAGTTAAATGCTCCGTGCCGATATAATCATGCCCAAGGCGCATGGCTTCTTCTTTGGAATAGCGAATTACTTTTTGAACGCGGCTGGTAAAATTGTTTCCCATTCTTTTTTCCTGGTTACTTTTTGGTATAGTGCTGGTAACACAAATTTAATTTAGTGTTGCTAGGGACATGTGTCAATAGAGAACCCATCCCGGAAGTATCACTTTTAAGTATTAAAATTTATTAACGAATAATAGTTCCCGTTACTGTTATTTATAGGATAAAATCTCGTAAACTTTTTAAATATCTTTGATTTGGACAACAATAAATCGTTGATTTTTATTAATCATAATTCTTGTTATCGGCAGCTCAGAAGAAACCTTTGAGGATTCCTTAAAACAACTTGCCATTGCGGTAAACTTTCCCTAAACTTCACGCCTATTTTATTAACAAAAAAAGAAAACAAAATGAGCGAGACACAAAAATTAATTACCAATGCCCGGACATTATACGATTCCGGCGAATTTGAAGAAGCTTCGCGGGTTTATCTGGAAGGTTTAAAACAAACAAAAAGCGTGGAAGAAACTGCGCTTATCTGGGCCGAACTGTGCTGGACTTTTTATAAGCTTGAAAAATTTGAACAGGTTATTGATGCAGCTGAGAACGTTCTTTCCTTTGATGTGCAGTATGCCATGCGGGAAGATTTGTACCGCCTGATGGGATTTAGTTACTCCTATTTGGCAAACGATGATAAAAGCCGTGAGTTTCTGAAGAAATCCTTAGAAATTGATAACGAATCTGACAAGCAAAAATATATTTATTACGAGCTGGCCAAACTGGAATTCCGTAATCAGAATTATGCAGAATCGCAAAAAGAGCTTGACCAGGTTGAAGATTATTTTCTAAATAATGCTAAAGATTACTGGCTTTCACTTCTTTTCTTTAAAGGCTTCAATAATTATTATCAGCAGAAAATTGAGGAAAGCGAAAAGATCTTCAATTTGATGGTTGAAAATTCAGACGACCCAATAACACAATCAAACGGTTATTATGGTTTGGCTTATATAACTTTTGAAAAGAAAGATTATCTGGAAACTGTAAACATCTGTGAAAAAGTAACTAAGTTAAATCCCAATTTTTTTGATATGGAATCGCTTGGTTTTTTAATGGCTGCTTCTTTTTTTAGTTTAGGGCGTTATGATGTTTTTAAATTGTATTATGAGCAAATGAAAAAAAGCTACACCAACGGCCGCTATTTTGATGAGCTATCCAAAATGTATAATAAAATCCCCAAAACAGGTGAAACGCCTCAAGCCAACTAGATGGATGCAATAAAATCTAAAATTTTCTCTATCTCAGGATTTCAAAAGTTAGCCTCATCCCTAAAATCTTCTTTTATTCATTTAAAAAATGTACAAGGATCGTTTGGTGCTTTTGTCAATGAGTTTGTCGCCAAGGAATCTGGGGCGCCGTTGCTTTATATTGCAAATTCGCTGGAATCTGCAGAAAAAATGCACGATGACCTGGAGTTTTTAAAAGCACACGATAAACTTGCTTTTCTCCCGGGATTGTTTCTTGAACCGTATGAAACTTCCAATCCAAGACCGGAGCTGGTTAGCATGCGTCTGGAAGCAATGCAGGTTTTTTTGGAGGCTGATCAGTGGATTGCAGTTTGCACTTATGAATCGCTTCTTGAAAAACTGCCGTTGCCCGAAACTTTTGTCGATAACCAGGTTTATACAAAAATAGGTTTAACGCTCGCATTTGACGATCTTATTTCTCAGCTTGATACAGCCGGTTTTGAACGTGTAGACATTGTTGAACAGGTCGGTGAGTTTAGCGTACGAGGTGGCATAATCGATATTTTTGCCTGGAATAATGAAGAGCCTGTTCGTCTGGAATATTTTGGTAATGTGATCGAATCGATCCGCACATTTGATGTAATAACACAACGCACTACCGGCAATATTGAGGAATTTGCCATCCTGCCGCATTTGACCGAACACAACGCAGATGTTTTTTTACACGATTTATTGCCTCAAAATACAACACTCTTTTTTGAAGACTCGGATCAATTTTATGAACTGGTACGTCGCTTTTATGATCAGGCTGTTCATACTTTTGAACAGGATGAATCACTAAAACTAACTTTTGAAGAACCAGGAAAAATGTACTGCACTCCGGAGTTTTTGCAGGAGAAGCTCAATACTTTTAAGCAGCTTAATACAAACCTTGTTGCCAATGATTCATTCAAAAAGGTTGATTTTAAAACTGGAGCCCACCCCGATTTTAATGGTTCTATAAAGCTGTTTCTGGAGTACCTGACCAAAAAAGTTGAATTACAAAATGGCCGGCAATTTATTATCCAATCCCACAGTGTGGAACAGGCCAACCGCCTGCAGGAGATTATCGAAGAAGAGGATATTGTCCTCAATGCAAAATATGCTGTTGGTACATTGCATGGTGGTTTTGTTCTGGATGAGCTCGATTTTGAAATATTGACCGATCATGAAATTTTTAAAAGATTTAAGCGTCACAAGGCTTATCGCAGTTTCAAAAGCGGGGCATATCTCAGGCAGCTTGGCGGGTTAAGTCTGTATGATTATGTGGTGCATATTGATTATGGTATTGGCCAGTATATGGGTCTGGATGTCATCAATTATGGCACTGTTAAAAAAGAGTGTCTCAAAATTGTTTACCGCGATGGGGACAATTTGTTTGTAACGGTTGACCGTTTAAATCGAGTACAAAAGTTTAGCACAGAAGAAGGTGGAACACCAAAGTTAAGCAAACTTGGTACTGCCGAATGGGAACGCACAAAAACAAAAACCAAAGAATCGCTTAAAAAGGTTGCAGCGGAGCTGATCCAAATTTATGCCGGGCGTAAAGCACAAAGTGGGTTTAGCTTTGAAGAAGACAATCATTGGCAAAAAGAGCTGGAAGCTTCATTTGAGTTTGAAGAGACAGAAGATCAAATCACATCAATCCAGGCTGTAAAAAAAGATATGGAAGATGTTGAACCAATGGATCGCCTATTATGCGGCGATGTTGGTTTTGGCAAAACGGAAGTTGCTTTGCGTGCTGCTTTTAAAGCGGTAATGGCCGGCAAACAAGTAGCCATTCTTGTCCCGACAACCATCCTGGCTTTTCAACATTTTGAGACTTTTAAAAAACGTGTTACTGCCTTTCCCGTAAAAGTGGAAATGTTAAACCGCTTTCGAAGCGCCAAACAACAACGCCTTATTTTGGAAGGGCTTGCAGCAGGCCGCGTTGATATAATTATTGCTACGCACAGGCTTCTTTCCAATGACATTCAATTTAAGGATCTTGGCCTTTTGGTTGTGGATGAAGAGCAGCGTTTCGGGGTTAAGCATAAAGAAAAATTAAAAAAGTACCGTCTTTCGGTGGATATACTCTCAATGACCGCCACACCAATCCCGCGTACATTGCATATGGCTTTAATGGGAGCACGAGATTTTTCTCAAATTGAAACGCCGCCTCGAAACCGAATTCCGGTACATACGGAAATTATTCAATGGAATGATGCAAAAATTCATCATGTTATAAAACGCGAAATGCAACGAGGTGGACAAATATATTTTGTGCATAATCGTGTTGAATCGATTTTAGCCATAAAAGAGGCTATAGCTGAAATTGTGCCTGAGGCAAAAATTGCTGTCGGCCATGGCCAACTGCCTGAGAAACAATTGGAAAAAGTGATGCTCGACTTTATGCATCAGAAATACGATATCCTCGTGGCAACAATGATAATTGAAAATGGCCTGGATATCCCAAATGTTAATACAATTTTAATAAACCGCGCTGATAAATTCGGGCTTTCCCAGTTATATCAACTGCGTGGTCGGGTTGGCCGATCCGATAAACAGGCCTATGCTTATCTCGTGGTTCCGGGTATGGATAAAATTACTGAACTTTCTCGTAAACGGCTGCGTACAATCCAGGATTTTACAGAGCTTGGCTCAGGATATAAAGTTGCTTTGCGTGATTTGGAAATACGCGGAGCAGGGAATTTACTCGGCAAACAGCAAAGTGGATTTGTACAAACTGTTGGTTTTGATTTGTATTGTAAAATATTAGACGAAGCTGTTGCTGAATTACGAAAAGGGCTTGATACGGTTGCGGAAGATACAATTGATTTATCGGAAAAAACATTTACTGATCCAAAGCTGGACTTAGATTTTGACCTGCTCATTCCTGAAAATTACATCCACAATGAACTGGAAAGGGTTTCTATTTATCATCGACTGGTGAATTTCAGGGAAGTAGATTCGGTAGATCAGATGCGTTTGGAGTTGCGTGACAGGTTTGGAGAGTTGCCAGATGAAGTAGGTGCTTTTTTAGAAGCGATAAAGTTAAAAGTTCTTGCCGGATATATGTATGCAAAGCGTTTGATTCTGAACGGTCCTAAATTAAAAATAATATTTGCTGATCAAGCCCAGGAAGATGATCGCTTTTTTAATGAAACCATCCCTGAAATTATGAATCATAAATTGACTAAAGTGAATTTTCTAAACCAGAAAGATCTTGGCGTTCAAATGATGTTAGAAGGAAAAGGGCCAAAAGACCGTTTAGAGTTCGCGAAAAAAGTATTGCAAAACATCGTCAAATGATGCTATGTTTAGTGTTCTTAAAAATTGAACATTAAACCGGTTTTTAAATTAAATCCAAAATTTTGTTATTAAGGTCCGTGATAAAATGCGCTTTATTATACTTTTTATTGGTTTAGCAGTTTTTGCAAGTTGCGGTTGGGATTCAAATACGATCGCCAAAGTCGGTGATTTTAAAATTACTAAAGAAGACTATAATTATTTTTTAGTAAAAAGATATGGTAAAAAAGATTCTTATAAAAGTGTCCCGAAACTTGAAAAAGACGCTATTATCGATCAAATGGTTATCCGTAAATTAAAACTAAATTTGGCATATGACAGAGGTATGGATAAAAATGAAAAAATAATCGCAGATTTTAATAAACGTAAAGGCCAAATGGTTGCGAATCTATATTTTGAACGAACCATAATTGATAATCTTTTTTCTGAAGAAAGGCTTCATCGAGAATTTGAAATGAAAAAAACTGAGATCAAGGCAAGTCATGTGTTGATCAGTTATAAAAATGCTCCAAGAAGTATGAATAACAGGACAAAAGAAGAAGCGTTTGAGTTGGCCACCGAAATTAGTACCCGATTACGAAAAGGCGAATTCCCTATTGGTCAACTTGCCGTCATGCATTCGGACGATCAAAACGTTAAAGATAACCAGGGAAATCTGGATTACTTTGAATGGGGTACAATGGTTGAGCCTTTTCAGGAAGCTGCTTATAAAATGGAAGTTGGTACAATTTCCGATCCGGTTTTATCTATCTTCGGTTATCACGTTATCCAGGTTTTTGATAAAAGAAAGAACCTGAAATATAGCGAAGACAATTATGAAAACTCTAAAGAAAATATCAAAAGAAGCCTTTACCGCACATATAAAGATTCCTCACGAGTACTTTGGAGTAAGCATTTGTCAAAGTTAAAAGAGGAATCGAACTTTAAATATTTTAGTCAAAATATTAAGATGTTAGCAGCTGCAAATAAAGATCGCAAAGAAAACAATCAGTTAAAAAGCGAAAACTTTAAAGATGAAGAGAAAAAGCTAAAATTGGTTGAATGGGATAACGGTACGTTCTTATTTGAAGATTTATTAAATACCTATAGCACTCAGCTGGGCCGTTTTGCTTCTATTATAAGTGACAGTGCAAAAATGCATAACGACATTGAGAAATTTTCCAGTCATCAATTTGTTGTTTCTGTTGGTGAAGCTGCTGAACTTCACAAAGAAAATGATATAGCAACTCAGCTTTCAAATTTTCTTGAATTCAACATGATAAAAAGCCTGGAAAATACAGAAGTTAAGGATAAGGTTTCGATTAATGATGAGGATTTAATAAAGTATTATGAGAAAAATCGGAGTGAATTTGTAATCCCGGAAAAGATCGAAATATGGGAAATTTATATTTCAGATCAGGATAAAGCCAATGGAGTTGCCCTCGCTTTGAAAGAAGGTCGTAGTGATTTTAAAAAGACAGCTGAAAGACATTCCGAAGATGGGTTTTATCGTAAGAAAGGCGGTTATCTTGGTTTTAAAAGTTTCAATGGACGTGGGAATGTTTCAAAGGAGGCTTTTAAAATTGGTGAAAACAGTATTGGCGGCCCGGTAAAATACAGAAGAGGTTGGGCCGTTTTTAAAACCGGAAAAAAACAACCCGAAAGTTTACGCGATTTTGAATCATCAAGAGCCCAGATTGAACATAAAGTTAAAAATATGAAAACACGTGAAAGGCAAGAGGCCTGGGAAAAAGAAATGCGAAAGCTTTACACTGTTGAAATTAAAGAAGATATTATCGCAGAAATGTAAATCATGAAATTAAAATTATTTATTTTTTCACTAACTCTGGCAGCTCTTTTATCCGGGTGTAACCAAAGTAGTGACCTGCCCGCAGATTTGATTGCACAAGTTAACGATTCTTATTTAAAAAAAAATAATGTGAATCAAAGTGTACCTGCAGGTTTACCAGATGACACAAAATTATCGATGAAGAAGATGATAATTAAGAAATGGGTAGAAGATGAAATTATTTATCAGTCTGCTGTTAAAGAGGGAATTCAATATAGTGATGAAGAACTTTTTCAGATTGAAAATTATAAGAAATCTCTTTTAGTTGAAAGGTTTCTAAATAATAAACTGAATAAAAATTTCAGGGTGTCCCAGAAGGAAATTGAGGATAATTATGCCGATAACATAAAGGAGTTTATCCGTGAGCAGGATGAAGCGCACATTATCCATTTATTAATTGAAAACAGGGACAATGCCATTTTTAATGAAATAAAAGAATCAGAGGATCTTAATGTAATTATAAAAAAATATTATTTTGATACACGATCAACTTACGAAAGCCCCAATGGTGATCTGGGGTATGTTGTCATTTCGTCACTTCCGGATTATTTACAAAAAACAGTTAAGAATTTAAAAACCGGTGCAATATCAAAATATGTAAAATCTGATTTTGGATATCATTTTGTTCAACTTTTAGATAACCAAAAAAAGGGAACACAAAGGGATATCGAGTTGGTTAAAGATGAAATCGTACGTCGTTTAAAATGGCAGAAGCGCGAACAAGAATATGTACGTTTAATGGATGAATTAAAAGAGAAGTATCAGGTACAAACATACTTGAGTAAAGTTCAGTAAATAAGGGAAATTTAATGCAAAAATTTATAAAAACTGTTTTTATTGGTCTGGTCATGATTTCAATTTCAACAGCTCAAAATCTTGTTGATGGGATTGCGGTTGTAGTTGGCAAAGAAATTGTTCTGCGTTCAGAAATTGAAAACCAGGTTAGGAACTATCTTGTCCAAAATAAAATAAATGCGCAAAGCCAACCTGCACTTGTTGTTCAGGTTCGTAACAAGGTTGTTGAGACTATGATTGAGCAAAAACTGATGCTGGCTCAGGCAGAAATTGATACTATTACAGTAGACCCGGAATTGGTTGAGCAACGTGTTGACCAAAGAATTCGATATTTGATTGACCGGGTTGGATCTGAAGATCAATTGGAAAAAACATTTCAGGCATCTATGAAAAAGATCCGTAAAGATACACGTAAAATTTTAGGGGAGCAGCTGCTTGTAGAACAAGTTCGGCAGCAACGCTTCAGTACCATAAAAATATCGCGCAGAGAAGTGGAGGAATTTTATAAACAATATGAAGACAGTTTACCACAAATAAAAGAAAGCGTTACAATTAGCCATATCCTTAAAATTGTTTCAGCTTCGGGAGATGCCAAAGAAGTGGCATTTAATAAGATCTCGGATATAAAAACTCAGTTAGATAACGGCGCAAGTTTTGAGCAATTAGCAGGACTTCATTCGCAGGATCCAGCATCAAGTAAACGTGGTGGTGATTTGGGGCATATTAGCCGCGGGGATTTTGTTAAAGAATATGAAACAGTTGCATTTTCACTAAACGACGGAGAGACCTCTGATATTGTTGAAACACAGTTTGGTTTTCATATTATTAAAATGGTTGAGCGTTTAGGCGAAAAGGTACATACAAAACATATCCTTATTATGGTGCAACCAAACGAAGATGATGAAGGCCGGGTAATTACCGAACTAAATGCTATAAAGAAACAAGCTGATGACGGAAAGGATTTCGCTGAATTAGCTGGGCAGTATTCTGATGATGAAAATGTTGTTAAAGATGGTGGCACCCTTGGCACCTTTGAAACAGACCAATTAATTGTGCCGCAGTTCAAAACAATAGTTAAACAACTCCAGGTCGGAGAAGTGAGCAGTCCGTTTAAAACAGATTTTGGCTATCATATAGTTAAGCTGGAAAAGCGCCAGGCAGCCAGAACTGTTTCTTTAGTGGATGATTGGCAAAAAATTGAAGAATTGGCCCAAAATTTCAAAATTGAACGTGAATATCGAAAATGGATTTCAGAGTTAAAAGAACAGGTTCCCATTGATGTAAAAAGCCAGTCGTAAACATTTTTGAAGTAAGGTGTAATTCTAATATTGCCCTTACTTCTTTTTTTTAAGCTTAATATACCTTCCTAAAACAATATTTTATACCACTTTACTGTAAACTTTTTAAATTTAAAATTAAATTTTTATACAAAATGATGCGAAAATGCCCCTGTTGTATAATTTTGTTTTGTACACGCACAACCAATTTATCAAGTATTTTTTTCTATTGATTTCCTTTTAATTTTTATAAGGCTACTGTATCCGGATTATGAACGAATTTGTTAATAAAGTATTCAGCAGATATAATTCCCTTAGCAGGGATAAAAGCCTTTTTTTGCTAAATGAAGCACAGGTTTTAGTTTCAGAAGCGAGGTCAAACCGCAGCAATGGTTCAAATAAATCTTTCCATCAAAAGTTTTTAATATTTTTAGAAAGCTTTATACGGGCTACACGTTCTGTTAACGAAGTTTATTATCATGTACGAGATGAAGGTAAAAGTTGGATTAAATTAACAGATAACACAAAAGTTACATTGCCTAATTATGATCAAATATGTAAAACCAATGATGAAAATGAATGCTTTGTGATTGAAGAAAATGCATTTGGTTTGGACAGTTTGATTCATAGCAGATTGAATGGACATCAAAATCCTGCGATAAGTTTTGAGCTTTTTGGATATTGTGATTATCTGGTTGTATTTAACCGCAAGGCAGCGCGGTCTCAAAAAAGTGTTAAGACTTTGGAAACCACCATTAGTCAAATCAAACAAATAAACAGCGATTTTCTTAACTCTGATAATAGCAAAGCAACTGTGGAACAATTAGAACAGGCGCTTTTATTAAAAGACAGGGATTTAATTGTAACAGAAAAAAATCTAAAACGCCGTGTTTACGAAATCCACAACCTGTTGGAAATAAGTAATGAGCTTTATTCCATATTAAACTTGAAACAACTAATTAATTCCGCCCTGCTAATTATTGTGGGGCAAGTTGGCTGCCAAAAAGCTTTTGCATTTTTATATGATTCAAACCATCGCAAATATTCCAAACGGTTTACAAAGGGTTTGGGGCAAATGGAATTAAGTGAACTGGAAATTCAGGTAGATCATCCACTGGTAGGTTATTTTGAAAAATCATATAAGCCAGTTTTGGTTGAGGATTTAAAGAAAGAAGAAAAATTAAAGAAGGAATGTGAAAAACTTTTAGCAAACAAAATTGAACTGATCGCACCAATAGTTTATGGAGACAGGGTTCAGGGATTTGTTGGCTGTGGAGCTTTATTATCAGACCAAAAGTTTAGTAAAAACGAAATGGATCTGCTTAATATTCTAATAAATATTATTTCGATTTCTGTCTCAAATGCTCAAACATACGAAGATGTAAAAAATCTTTCCTTAACAGATGCAATGACTAACTTAAACAACTACCGGTATTTTGAAGACAGGCTGAAAGAGGAAATAAATCGTGGACGCAGGAATAATACTCCCGTTTCCCTGATCATGATCGATATTGATCACTTTAAAAATTATAACGACACACTCGGTCATCAGGCAGGTGATGAAGCATTGCGTAACCTGGGTTGGATTTTAAAAAATGCTGTGCGTGACGAAGATATTGTAAACAGGTATGGTGGTGAAGAATTTTGCATAATTTTACCTGGAATAGAAAAAGACATCATTCAGGTTTTGGGTGAAAGGTTGCGTGTTAAAATTGAAGAATATCCATTTTATAAAGAAAATGTACAACCTGGAGGCAGAATCACCGTAAGCCTTGGGGGATCCTGTTTCTCAAAAGATGCTGATAACTTTGAGGATCTTGTATTTAAAGCAGACCAGGCATTATATAAATCTAAAAATGCTGGTCGTAATATGTTAACGGTATATAGTGAAGATATGTGATTGAATTTTTACTCCCCAGCCTGTATATTGAATTTCTTCCAAATCAAAGTCATTTTGGGCTCTTCACTTTAACGGATTAAAATTGAGAATAAGGAAATAAATTTTGTGTTGAGTAATGTTGGTTGTTTTACGCATATTATAACTTTATTTATTATTTAGACCTTATTTATCAACAGCTAATATTTCTGTTTTTATGTTTAAACCTATTGAGAGAGAATGCTAAATGTCCGATATCGGCTATAATGATAATGTCCAGGTTTACGGCCGCAAATTTCATGTTCAAACGGCTACTCAAAGTTCTAAAGGGATGGCCAGTTGTGAAGTGTTTGAAGCAGGTCGTGTAATAAACAAAAACTATATCAGTTTTGAGCGGCGTGGTCAATCCGATGAAGAGCAAATGGAAAACCGCATCCGCAAGATTGTTGAAAACATGCATCAGGAAACCTTGTCAGAAATTGAACTGATGTTTGCCATTGCAAAAAAAATCAAGAGTCTTGGTCATGCCCCATCCCATGTAAAAATGGGTCTGCTTTTTGTAAAAAATAACCTTATGCAAGATGCTGTTAACGAGTTTAAAACAGCTATTGAAATTAATCCAAAACAAATCGATGCTTATAATAATCTTGGCCTGGCCCATATAAAAGCCAAGGATTATGCTGAAAGTGTAAAAGTTTTTGAACGGGCGCTGCTAATGCAACCCGGATATGCCGATGTGCATCACAATTTGGGGATGGCTTACTTTCATGAAAAGCAACATCATAAAGGTCTTGAGCACATTCAAAAAGCTCTGCGTATAAATCCGGAATACCAGATTGCCCGCTATAACCAGGCAATGATTTATATGGATAGTATTTTAAGTGACCGTAAAGATAAGAAATTACCACCGGCCACAATTCGGGTTGAGCGAGCGATTCAACAATTGCAGGTTTTAGTTGATGCAGGTTTGGATGGAGCCTTGGAAACACTCAATAAAGTTAAGAAGGCATTGATCGCCAAAGATTTTAATAATTCAATAAAAATTTTGGAAAGTGCCCGGGAAAAATTATTTCCGGATGAAATTCACAGTATTATCGGGATAAATTTTTATCTGCGTTTTATGTATGGAGGCAAAAACCTTACAAAACGCTCATTGAAAAAGTTTGAACAGGATTTGATCAATTCTATTGAGTCTAATGATGAGTATGCCGACCTTTGGAATAACCTGGGAATTGTTCATCTTATCCAATGCAGGAATTTGTTTTTAAAGGCACTGGGTGAATTTAATAAAGCCCTGGAAATAAATCCCAAGTTTGAAAAAGCCCTTAAAAACAAAAAACTTGTTGAAAATGATGGAAAAGAGTTTTTAATCCTGTTACGTGCAATTTTGAAATAAAATATGTTAAAGGTTTATAATTATATAAAAGACCACCGTTCCAAAAGTGTGTCATTGTTCAAAGTTTTTACAACTGTATTGATTGGAATTGTAAGCCTTTCTGTTCATTTCTTTGCTGCTGCTCCACAAAGTTTTATCCTTCTTTTAATTACATTCGCCTCAGCTTTTACAACCATTGTTTGGCATCTATTATTTGCAAAACAAAATTTTAACAAGTTGGTTGCAAGTTTATTTTTAGGGTTAGATAATATTCTGGTAATTGCGGTTATGCTGCCTATGGCCTATACAAGTGCACTCTATCCGGTGCTTTTCTTAACCAATATTATTGGTGTACGTTTTTTATTGGGCAGGCGGCTTGGCAGGATTAGTATTGCTTTTGCTTTGGGTTTGTTTGTAGTTGTTATGGGTGCATATTCTTTTGCAGGGCTCGTCCAAAATGCGATTTATTATTTTGCACTAAATTTCTTTCCGGCCCTTATTATCAATTCTTTGAGCTCGTTTTCATTAAATGTGATTGCTACTTTGCAGCGCAAACAAAAAAATCTGGAGTTTGAAAACAGCAAACTTGATAAAACGTTTAATGACTTAAAACGCGAACTATTTTTAAACTCTCAAATCGTCACATCGCTAAATAAGGATGTAAAAAGAAGAAATATTGAAATTAAAAATATTCTCAATTTAAGTGGCCAGCTAAATATTAACTCTGATTCGAAAAAAGCCATCGAATCATTTTTATACACAGTAATTGGACAGCTCGGTTGTAAACATGCTTTAATCCTGACGCAAAATAATCGTGAAAACAATTATTACAGCACATTCTCAGCAAAAGGATTAAAGAGTTCTGATCTTGACAGGATACGTATTTATCTTGGCAGCAACCTGTTAAATACTTTTGCTTCTACTAGGGAACCATTACTCGAAAAAAATATCCCAAAAGATGATTTGTATGCAGATGAAGTTAAAATGCTCAAATTTTTTGCCAACGATTTGTTTTGTCCGATTGTAATAAAAGGCGAGTTGAAAGGGGTTTTAATTGTTGGTGAAAAACTAAGCGGTGCAAAATTTAGTGAAGAAGATATAAACATGATTTCGATTGTTGCCAACCAGGCTGCTTTTGTAATGGAGCAGACGATGGTTACTTCGGAATTTCAGGATATTTATTTTAAAACCATTAAAGCTATGATGAAATCCCTTGAAGCAAAATATGTTTTTGCCCGCGGCCATAATACGCGAACGGCAAATTATGTGAATATTATTGCCCAAAAAATGGGATTAAGCCAGACAGAAATCAAAGAGCTTACTTATGGCACTTTGCTTCATGATGTAGGTAAAATAGCAATCCGTGATGAATATTTGCTCGATCCAAATGTGTTCAGTGAAAATCAACCAACAATGAAAAACAAAATTCTTGAACATACTATAAAAGGGGCTTCAATTCTTAAATCGTCTGGGTTTGAAGAAAATATTGTAAACCTGGCAATGCATCACCATGAAGATTTTAATGGTAAGGGTTTTCCACATGGATTGGGCGAACTGGATATTCCATTTGGTGTTCGAATCCTTTCTGTCTGTAATACTTACGATGCAATGACCTCTGACCGCCCGCATAGAAAAGCCCTTCCTGATGTGACTGCACGAGAGTATTTGGAATACAATTCCAGCAAGAAATTTGATCCACAAGTTGTAAAAGCCTTTTTAAACGAGTTATCAATAAATAAAGAAATGCAAAAATTTCACTAAATTTTGCTGATATTTTTCTATCTCTTACCGAATGTGTTATGCATCACCGACGTTGCGATCGGTATCTATCATATTAAAAAACATTTCAATCATATCTAAAATAGTGTGTTTTAAGGGGTTTAAAGTGAAAACTATTTTCAAAGCAAGCTTAATTCTAACCGTTTTAATATCGTCTTTGTTTGCACAATCTCCCGAAATATTAAAACTGCGTCTTGATCAGAATGAGGATCAGAGCAAACCGCTTTCTTTAAATATAAAGATTGAAACAGCGTCGAGCACATCCCGCGCTGTTTTTGTTGAATTGCCCGCAGGACTTAAACCTGTTTTGTCTTCAGCCAGGCAAGGAGAAAATACATTTTGGCTATTTAATGGCAAGCAGGAGATAACAAAAGACAACGTGCTGGGGTGGTATGCTCAGGACAATGGATTGGTTTTGCATTACACGGATAAAAGTGGTGAGCTTGAAATTGAGCTTGTTCCGGATGAAAGCCGTATAAAGCGTTTTGAAGATATTGATGTTAAAATTTACTCCGTTTCAAAAACCGGGCAGAATTTCGAGATAGAAAAAACAGTTCTTGCCCAATCTAATATTTCTGTTAAAAAAGTGGAAAAAGAGTAATGATTAAAAAAAGTTTACTTTCATTAGGGATAATATTTTCTGTTTCATCTTTCTTGTTTGCAGGGCAAGGCGATAGTACAGGCAATGACTATATGTGGACCCAGGATTTTGGTACACCTAGAATTAATTATAATTGGATTGACATAAAAGATGGAACATCTCTATTCTTCGGTGGCATAGACAACCAATTGTCCACCGCAATTCCTTTACCATTCACTTTTTATTTTTATGGTCAGGCCAAAAGCAATATTTACGTTTCTGCAAATGGCTATATAACTTTTGTTGATCAAGGTGTTACAACAGATCCGTTTGGTGGGAATGTTACAATTCCAAGCGCATCCGCACCGGATTCTATGATTGCTCCTTACTGGGGCGAATTAACCGGCGGGGGAACTCAACAAGCAAACGTTTATGTTAAGTCTGTTGGGAGTGCTCCATTTAGACAATATGTTATTCAATGGCATTTACCTGATGGCGGATCCTCAGTAGAATTTCAGGCAATTCTATATGAAGGCAGTAATAATATAAAATTCCAATGGGGCAAAATGGATGTTGGCGATCCCGGCGGTAGTGAAACAGTTGGTTTGCAGGCTACGAGTTCAAAAGCATTAGAATATAGTTTTGATAATACTCCGGGTGCCAATTCAATAAGTGAATATACGGCTGTGCTTTTTCATGGCGAAGGTGTTAGCGGTGTTGATGCGGCCATCTCTCCTTCATCAGTTTCAACCAGCACTTCTCAGGAATTCACATATGTATTCAATAATATCAGCCCCAGCAGCACAGACCTTCTTGGTAAATTAGATTCGGTTGCAATTACTCTACCCGCAGCTTTTTCATCAACACCAACAGTGACCTCAATAAAAATAAATGATGGTGCTGCATTTATTCAGAATTCAGCTACTAAACCGGAAGATCGTGGATTTGCTACATGGCAGGTTAGCGGTAGTAATATTATTGTTCAAACGGCTGATTTTGAGGTGATCGATTCGTTGATTGTGAAATTTATTGAGCAAACACCCGCTGCAGTGAGTTCAGGAAACTCTTTTACGTCTGAATATGGCGCAGAGCTTGATACAACATCGGGACCTCAGAGCTCGGTTGAAGATGCTCTTGGTTGGGATGTTGATGTAACTGCTGCACCAGGCACAGTGGATTATTACACATTTACTCCGGCAACTGATACATCTTTAATTGCAGGTAATAATTTAGCTTTCACAGTAACCGCTTATGATGAGTTTGGGGCTACTATTAACAATTCTGACAATGTTGTTTTTACTGCCTCCGGTTCTTCAACCGTTACTTTCTCTGCAAATGACACGCTTAATTTCTCTGGCGGTTCTACAGTTTTGCTTACAGTTTCTGATGTGACACGCGGTGATTTTACATTAAAGGCCCAAAAAGAAACTGATGCAAGTGTTACCGGGACTAGTGGTTTGGTCACTGTTAATCCGGACAATATTGATCACATAAATGAATTATCATCTTCTGCAGCTATTACTGCAGGGACACAACGAACTTTGCGCGTTGCTGTTTTAGATATCCACAATAATAGGGTTGGACAAGATTCGATTATAACATTTACAGTAACGAGTGGAACAGGCAGTTTTACAGGTGATGTATCGGTAATAACAGGTAACACAAACGCTGTTGGTGAAGCTGAAGCGCTTTATACGGCAAGCACTACTTCTGGTGGCAATGATGTTATTACGGTTAGTTTTGGCGGTGTAAGCACTCCAATTACACTTCCGGTTTCAGCCGACAATGTCAGTTATTACTCATTCAATCCATCAACACCACAACCGCTAACTGCAGGTGGTGCGGGTGTACCATTCGATGTAACTGCGCGCGATCAATATGATAATATAGTAACCAGTACAGACAGTGTGATATTCTCAGCAGAAGGTTCCTCTACAGCGACCTTCAGCCCAAATGACAGTATATCAATTGCCAGTGGCACAACAGTAAGTGTGACAGTTCAGGACAACACAGCTGGGACTTTTAATATAAAGGCCACGCGCTTAAAAGATGGCAGTGCAGATGCTACGGTAACTGGTACGAGCGGCTTGTTTACCGTATCCTCCGGCACAGCCTCGACCTTAACGGAAGTATCAAGCAACAGCGCGATCAAGGCAGGAACCACGCGCCGTTTACAGGTCCGTGTTGATGATGCATTTGGAAATCCGGTATCCGGTGCCTCAGTCAGCTTTGCCATCAATGCCGGCAGCGGTTCATTTAGCGGCAGCAATCCTGCAACCAGTGATGCCAATGGCATCGCCTTTGTAGATTACACATCCAGTGAAACATCCGGTGGCAATGATGTAATCGATGTGACCTCAGCTCCGGCGACAGCCATCCAGATCACCTTGCCTGTTTCGGCCGACAATGTCAGTTACTATTCTTTTAATCCATCAACCCCGCAATCAATAACCGCCGGTGGCGCGGGAGTCGCTTATGTGGTGACAGCATTTGATCAATATGACAATATAGTAACCAGCACAGACAGTGTGATATTCTCAGCAGAAGGTTCCTCGACAGCGACCTTCAGCCCAAATGACAGTATATCAATTGCCAGTGGTACAACAGTAAGCGTAACCGTTCAGGACAACACCGCCGGAACTTTTAATATCAAGGCCACGCGCCTATCCGGTGGCACAGCCGATGCGACAGTTATCGGTAGCAGCGGATTAATCACCGTTTCTTCTGCGACAGCATCGAGTTTAACTGAAGTATCCAGCAGCAGCGCAATAAAAGCAGGAACCACCAGACGTTTACAGGTTCGCGTTGATGATGCCTTTGGAAATCCTGTTTCCGGAGCATCTGTAACTTTTGCAATCAATGCCGGCAGCGGTTCATTTAGCGGCAGCAATCCAGCGACCAGTGATGCCAACGGAATCGCCTTTGTGGATTACACATCCAGTGAAACATCTGGTGGCAATGATGTTATCGATGTAACTTCAGCTCCGGCGACAGCCATCCAGATTACTTTACCAGTTTCAGCCGACAATGTCAGTTACTATTCTTTCAATCCATCAACCGCCCAGGCTATAACCGCAGGTGGTGCAGGTGTTGCTTATGTAGTGACCGCTTATGATCAATATGACAATATAGTAACCAGTACAGACAGTGTTATTTTTACTGCGGAAGGATCTTCAACAGCCACTTTTAGCCCAAATGACAGTTTATCGATTGCCAGTGGAACAACAGTAAGTGTGACAGTTCAGGACAACACAGCTGGGACTTTTAATATAAAGGCCACGCGCTTAAAAGATGGCAGTGCAGATGCTACGGTAACTGGTACGAGCGGTTTGTTTACCGTATCCTCCGGCACAGCCTCGACCTTAACGGAAGTATCAAGCAACAGCGCGATCAAGGCAGGAACCACGCGCCGTTTACAGGTCCGTGTTGATGATGCCTTTGGAAACCCTGTTTCAGGAGCGTCTATTACTTTTGCCATCAATGCCGGCAGCGGTTCATTTAGCGGCAGCAATCCGGCAACCAGTGATGCCAACGGAATCGCTTTTGTAGATTATACATCCAGTGAAACATCCGGTGGCAATGATGTTATCGATGTAACCTCAGCTCCGGCTACGGCCATTCAGATCACTTTGCCTGTTTCAGCCGACAATGTCAGTTATTACTCATTCAATCCATCAACACCACAACCGCTAACTGCAGGTGGTGCGGGTGTACCATTCGATGTAACTGCGCGCGATCAATATGATAATATAGTAACCAGTACAGACAGTGTGATATTCTCAGCAGAAGGTTCCTCTACAGCGACCTTCAGCCCAAATGACAGTATATCAATTGCCAGTGGTACAACAGTAAGCGTAACCGTTCAGGACAACACCGCCGGAACATTTAATATCAAGGCCACGCGCCTATCCGGTGGCACGGCCGATGCGACCGTAACTGGTACGAGCGGTTTGTTTACCGTATCCTCCGGCACAGCCTCGACCTTAACGGAAGTATCAAGCAACAGCGCGATCAAGGCAGGAACCACCAGACGTTTACAAGTCCGTGTAGATGATGCCTTTGGAAATCCCGTTTCCGGAGCGTCCGTTACTTTTGCCATTAATACTGGCGGTGGTTCTCTAACAGGCACAAATCCAGCAACCTCAGATGCTAATGGGATTGCATTTGTAGATTTTAGAGCTGATACGGTATCCGGTGGCAATGATGTTATCGATGTGACCTCAGCTCCGGCGACAGCCATTCAGATAACGTTGCCTGTTGATCCTGGCAGTGTAAGCTATTATACATTTTCTCCTGCAACCGATAGCTCAATCATAGCCGGTGTCAACATTCAATTTACTTTGACAGCAAAAGATCAGTTTGGAAACGATGTTATAAACAATGGATCAGTTACTCTGGATGGACAAGGTAGTTCAACGGAAACTTTTAGTAGCGGCCCCTATTCATTTGGTGGAAGCAGCACTTTAATTTTTACTGTTTCTGATACGACCGCAGGCTCATTTACAGTTGTGGCTGAAAACACAATAACCTCAACCATATCCGGTCAAAGTGGTTTGGTGACAGTTTCCCCGGCAGCAGCGGCGCAATTTTCGATTATTTCAAGCACTTCAGATATTGTAGCAGGAACAGATCGATTATTACAGGTTGGTCTTGAAGATCAATATGGCAACCGTTTAGACGATGGTTCTAATGTAACATTTAGCACATTTGCTGGCACGGGTACATTCAGCGGAGCCAATCCCGATGCAATAGATGCCAACGGTGTGGCCGAGATAATTTATACAGCAAGTTCCACATCAGGCGCAGATGATAGTATCTCTGTTTCTTTCAACTCTGGTGCCGTTTTAGATACGATTGCACTGCCGGTAATTTCCGGCTCTTTGGCTGAAATTAGAATCCAAATTACAAATGTTGCCGATGGTACTGAACTAGGTGACTCAACAATCACAGCCGATGAAACTATTACAGCTTATGCCTGGGGATATGATGCAACAGGCAATTCACTTGGACTTACATCATCTACATGGACGGGTAGCGGAGTTATTGGCGCTGGAAATTTAAACCCGGTAAATCCAACAGATAATATTACCTTCACACCAACAACTTCAGGAACTGGAAAGTTGACCGCAACGGATGCCGCAGGTGGAATAATTGATGATATCAGCGGTGTGATAACAGTAAACGCTGGTGCTACGGATTATGTTTTGATTATGGATGCTCCGGGGGGAACAGGAAGCCAAATCCTAACCCCAACTTTGACAACGGGGGAAGTTTTAAATCTTTATGCAAATGGCTTTGATGTCAATAATAACTTTACCGCTAATGAAAGTGTTACCTGGGGTGTAACCGGGACTCTTGATGCGGGTGACCTGGATCCAAATCCCGGATCGAGTACTGTTTTTCTGCCAACTTCAACCGGAGCAGGAACCATAACTACAACAAGCGCTTTTACTGAGGATGCAACTGGCACAATCACGGTAAATACCGGTGCTTTGGCTTCTTTGCAAATCAGGACAGCATCGGGTGGCGGAGGTGTAGTCGTTAGTGATACGACAAAGGCAGCTGGGGATTCCCTTACTTTATATGCGGCTGGTTATGATGCTAATGACAATTTTATTGCTGATCAAAACGTTCAGTGGACAGTTGAAGGGGACACAATTGGTTTTTTCGAAACAGCAGCTCCAACAACAGCATCAACCAATAAATTTTATGGGCGTATAGTAAACGCTGCCCGTTTGAGAATTAATTCAGGCTCAATAAATAATTATAGTGGTATTGTGAAAGTAACAGCAGGCACACCGGCAACGTTAACCGCTGTTTCTTCTCAAACCTTTACAGGTTCTGCGGGTAATATCTTACCTGACTCACTTGCTGTAAGATTAACAGATGATTATGGCAATGTTGTTCCAAATGCAACTATTGCATGGACATCAACTACAAATGATGGAGCAACATTATCTCCTTCAAGTGATCCAACAGATGTTCTTGGTGTTTCACGAAGTTCCTGGCGTTTAAGAAATTCATCAACTGCACCAGGAGATACGGCTCGTGCTACATATACTGGTCTTCCATTTGTTGAGTTCAGGGCTTCTGTGTCAGCTTCAAATGCTGACTCCCTAAAAATTGATGAAAGTACCGATCTGCAAATAGGTGTTGTAAATAGTGAGCTATCAGATTTTGTAGTATCTGTGGTTGACTCAATAAATAACCCGGTTCCTGGAGTAGTAATTACTTTTTCTGTTACCGGATTTCCTAATGGCGCCTCAGGATACTCCCTATCTAACGTTTCAATTGAGACGGGTGTTGATGGAAAAGCCAGCACAAAGTTAACATTGGGTAACAAAGTAGGTACTTATGAGGTAACAGCATTTAATGCGAGTCTGGCTACCTTAGATAATACATTTTCTGCGGAAGCTATTGCAGATGCCGTATCTTCGCTCTCCATTTTTTCAGGAAATGACCAAAGTGGTACTGTAGGCTCTGCACTAACAAATGATATTATTGTCACGGCAACAGATTCTTCTGGTAACCATGTCACTGGTGCAACTGTTACATGGCAAGCAACAGCAGATGGTGTTGTTAATAATGTAGGTCAACCTACTACCGGCGTCGCTGGCCGTGATACGGTTTCATGGACATTGCGAACGACTTCTGGTCCTGATACGCTTCTGGCTATTTTAGCCGGGTTGGATACAGTAACCTATGTTGCCACAGCAAATGCAGATGTTGCAAATTCAATAGTAGTTATATCCGGAGATGGCAAAACAACTGTCGCAGGAAGTAACCAGAAAATTGAAGCGCGCGTACTGGATCAATATGGAAATAATGTTTCCGGGCAATATGTAAGCTTTTTACCTGCCAACAGTATGTCGGCTCTTGTCTCAACTTCAAATGATACGGGTTTGGTTTCAGCGGTTTACCGTGCGCCTTCAAATCAGGATTCATCAACAGCACGGGCAATAATTGTCAGCCCGGCAGATACAGCTTTCTTTAAAGTGTATGGTCTTAGTTATGTTTCCAATTCACTGGCACCAAAATCTGTGGCAGCCGGTGATGACACATCATTTACAGTTCAGGTAAATAACCCTGGTCCCAATTCGGTAAGTTTAAACACAGATAGCAGTACCTTTGTTATTTCAGATGGCACAATTAACACCACAGAAAGCCTGAATACTCCTGCGGCTTTGCCAGCAAATTCAGCAACAACTTTAACTTTTAACTCTGCGGTGATTGATAACTTTGCCAGTGGCAGTTATACACCGGAAATCACCTTGGTTGGATCCGGTAGTGATGCTTTAATGAATGGGACATTGTTTACTGATGTTGGTGAGCTGTCAGTTTCACCATTACAAATTGATTTTATTCTTATTCCTAATCCTGAAGATACGTTGGTTTCAGTTGGAACCTCAATAGCAGAAATCCAAATGCAGGTTACAAATAATGGCAACAATACAATTCGAAATGTAATCCCGTTATTATCTGTCTCGCCAGAAGACTATACTGACTCCTTGCTTTCCGGGGCAGACACAATCCTTGCAGGAAATAGCGAAATTTACAAATTCAATATGGTTATCCCTGGTGGATCTCCATTTGGTCTAAAAACGATTGATGGGTCTGTTACAGGATTGAACTTAAGCGAATCAGTGAGTGATATAGGCGCCGATCAAACGGAGAATTTCCGTGTAATTGAATCGGCCAGTTTTGATTGGGATAATTATTCTCCACAAACTTTGTCAGAAGGACAGGTTGTAACCTTTACAGTAGATGTAACAAACAATGGTTTATTATACGATGTCATTTTGAATAAAAATACAACATCTCTTACTTTTGGAGCAGATGTTTTTAATTTAGCTTCAAATCAAACTTTGCCTGCAAACGAGACAACTACACTTACTTTTGAGTCTGGCACTTTGGGAATTGCATCCGGTACTCATGAGGGAACATTGGTTTTAAACGGCACTGAAGTAGGGAATAGTGTTTCCTCTACAATTACTACAACGGCTGCTTCTTTACCGGATTTGACTGTTCAAACAATTGCAAACCTGGTTTTCAATCCATTAACACTTTCTTCTGATCCGGTAAGCCAGGGGCAGAATGGTGAACAGTTCACCATAAGTGTTACAAACGATGGCGAAGCTTCTTACAAAATAAACAGCCCGGATAGCATTACTGTTCTTGTTGGTGGTGTAGATATAAGCATTTTGGGAACAAGATATTCAAGCACATTGACTTCACACGAGTTAAGTGATTTTCCTGTAATAGTAGCAAACTCAGATCCCCAAAATTTTATCTATACAATTGATATTACGGATGCTGCTACGCCTGGTACAGATACATTTTCCAGCAGGATTGCAGCTACCGACTTAAATAGCGATGAAACTACCGAAACAACATCCGGCGTTGGTGTTAACCCATCCTGGGATGTGTTAGCAAAAAGCGCCTTATCGGTTACCAGCTTAAATGCAACCGCCACACAAGTCAGCCAGGGGCAAAGCGGTTTAACAGTTGATGTTATTCTTGAGAATACTGGCCAGGCAACGGCGACGGTTGATTCGGTTTACCTGGACTTTTTACGTAATGCAAACAGTTTTACACACAACGCCACATTCCCGGAAACAATAACTGGTGGTGGTTCACTAAATATTCAATTTAGCGTCGCTATAGATTCAGGAGCTGCTACCGGTATTGATTCAATTCGCGCCATTGCAACAGGACAAAATAGTTTGTCATCCGAAAGTTTGAGTGAGACAAGTGCGTATTTGGATGCCTGGGATGTTTTTGATAAGGCGAAAATTATAATAAATGCTGTAACCTCAACCTCCCGTGAAGTTAATCGCGGCCAAACGGGTGTTCCGGTAACAGTTACTGTTAGCAATGAAGGTTTGGGGACTGTATTGATTGATAACCTTCAGTTAAACAATACAAATATTCCTCCGGATCTAAATATTCCTACATCTGACACCCAAATTACTACTCCAGATTCAATTCTTTCTGGGCAAACAATTAGTTATCAATTTCAATCAGAAATACTTAGTGATGCAGCCAACAAAATTTTACTTGGTGCTCGGTTTGAAGGCCGTGACGCTATTTCAAATGCCTCAGTTGTAGATTCAGTTTCTGCAGTTAGCGATACTTTATTTGTTGGAGATCCTTCGGCATTACAAATTGATTCAGTTTTTTCGTCCTTTTACTCATTCAGCCAGGGACAAGAAAATCTTGATGTGCGTGTTCGTTTAACAAATACTGGTAATTCTAAAGCATTTCTCGATTCTATTCGGCTTGATTTAACAAGTGCTGAATTGGCAAATCCTGCGGCGGGAAATACATTGGGTTATTCTCAGATAACAACATTTGAAGTGCAACCATTTACTTTACCGGCCAGCCAAAGTACAGTTGTTTTATTTAGACTAAACTCTCCAACTACAGCCCGTGATTCTGGCAATGTAGAAATCAATGCACGTGCTTATGGCACTGATGCTTTAACTTCACAAGCTTTAACTGACTTAAGCGCGGATGCAAATAAAGATACAGTATTATTACAAACACCGGCTAATCCTGTAATTACAAGAATTGAAAACAAAAACTCAGTAACTACGGGTGAACAAGATGTTATTGTAAGCCTTCGGGTTAAAAACCTGGGTAGTGCAACTGCAAGGTTGGAAAACGTTTTACTTAACTTTTTTAATAGTATAAATGCCAGTGTAAACGATGACTATGCTCGTCAATATGTGTCTCCGGATCTACCGCATACATTACTTGGCTGGGATAGCACAGATGTAACTTATTCAATTGATGTCGGTGCCGATGCCACTCAGGGTATCATTGATTTACGTGGAATAGTTCAAAGTACTGAGCTTAACCGAAATTTATCAACTGCTGATACTTCTGCCACTTTAAATACCTGGACTGTGATTGGTACAGGTGAATTGTCAGTTTTATCAGTCCTACCAGATAGAGATTCGGTTAGTACCGGGCAGCAAAATGTACCTGTCACGGTTACTGTCCAAAACGGTGGTGATACGAATGTCCGTATTGATAGTCTTGCATTGAGTGTTTCCCGTGGCTCTTATGATTCTTTATATGTGTTACCAGGAGATGTATTGATTCCAAGTGAAAGTGCCCAATATATAATCAATGTAGATGTAGCTGCTTCTTCCATATCCGGTGTAGCAACATTAGATGCAAGTGTTTTGGGGGTTGATCTTGGAAATGGGTCTGTTCAAATTTCAGATGCGAATTCAGATTCAACTGCAAGCTGGCTGGTTCAACAAGCTGTGGATATCGCAATTTCTGATAATTCACCTGTTCAGGTTTCTACTGATCAGCCATTTGTTACTAAACTTACGGTTGTAAACTCCGGTGAAGCACGGTTGGAAATTGACACCAGTGCCACCAAGCTTTATCCGAAAGATACTCCGGCAAATTTTGCAAAACTTGCAGACAGCAGCATAACCATAATTGAGGGCAACCAGACTGTCCAGCTTGTTTTTAACAGCACAACCTCTTCTCCGGCTTTTGTGGATTCTTTAAAATTGGAATTGGTTGGTGTAGAAAATAATGATACTTATAACAACATTCATACAGCGCCAAACGAGTTTGTTGTTCAGTCCCAGGCTGTAATGTCAATTGCCTCAACAGATGCTGTGGCAGATAGTGTAAGTCATGGGCAAACTGAACAAGTAACAATTACCATTGATAACAGTGCACAAGCAGGATTGGTTGTTGATTCACTTATAATAAATGAATATGGCAAGTTGATAAATCTCAGCCCGGCATTACCTTTTACTATTAGTGGTGGTTCTTCGCAAGCATTTGTTGCAGATATAGATGTAACAAACTTAACCGCAACAGGCGATATATCTTTAGATGTAAACGGTTATGGCCACGATGCCAACAATACTGTAGTAAGTACAAATGATGAAGATGGCGCCACAACTCCAGATTCATGGTTTGTAACAACGGCACCGGTTGTTGCAGTTAGTAATGTAACCTCTTTATCTACAATTGTTACCCAGGGGCAAAGTGGTGTTCCTGTAGACGTTACGGTACGTAATGATGGTGAAACACCGGTTCTTGTAACTAACATGAACCTTTTGCCACGCATTGGTTTATATTCGCAAAGTTGGCCTGCATTTAATTTCAGGATTAACGGAAATGATAGCGCAACAGTTACCGTTACTGTTGATGTTGCAGCAAATTCTGCAACAGGAACGGATTCACTTTTCGCACAGGTTGATTTTCAAAATATTTATTCCGGAGAAACTGATCAGGATACCAGCACTGTTTTTCACGAATGGTCCATTGCCGGAACGTCAACAGTTGATATTGTATCTATTCAGGCAGATCCATCAAACGTTTCACAGGGACAAGGGCCAATTAATGTTCAGATAAGGCTGCAAAATACAGGAACAAGCTCTGCAATTATTGATGCTGTATCTCTCGATTTTAGAAATGGAAATTCAAATTATTTTATAGATGCAATATCCCCGGCATTACCGTTCACTTTAAATTCTGGTTTAGATCGGGTATTTACAATTCCGGTAACAGTAAATAATAATGCACAAACAGGTCTTGATTCGGTTTTTGCCCAGGTTAATGTAACTGAAGGAGTGTCAGGAACGCCATCAGTTGTAACCGATCCATTAGTTTTTGATTCCTGGGATGTTCAGGTTCGGCCAGCTGTTGTAATTGACAGCGTAAGCGTGAATCCGGCCCAGGCCTCGACAGGGCAAAATGGGCTTACCGCTTCTGTTTATGTAAGCAACCGGGATAGCATCAATGTAAACCGTGCTTCTGCACAGCTTGATTCTGTCAGACTGGTAATGAACCTTGCTTCAATTGAAAGAAACGATCAGTTTACAATTAGCCGTTCACTTATTCCTTCAATCCCGCTTATATTGCAGGAAGGTACAAGCACACGAATTGATTTTGATCTTGATGTAAACCCAACAGCATTAACCGGCACATATACTTCGGATGCTTATCTTGAAAGTCAGGATATTAATGATGGCAGCCAAAGTATAAATAACAATGCAGATTTAGCCGGATCATTATTGGTACAAAATAGTGCAGCACTTGCAGTTGATACCGTGTGGGTAACACCGGATTCCATAAGTCAGGGACAGAGCCATGGCCGAATATATGTTCAGGTAACAAACACAGGCCAGGCACCTGCCACAATCACTGGCTCTGATTTAACATTTGACCCTGTACTAACCGATCTTCAAGAACAGTTTATTGATCCTGCCACACCTTTTATTTTGGGTGGAGGTTTAACCGATACACTTACTTATTCGTTTGTAGCCTCTCCAAGTTTTAATGGTTTGGTCGAAGTTAACGGGACAGTTAATGGCGAAGATAATAATTCAGGATCAGTATTAGCCGCTTCAAATGTAAACCCGACACAATTTTTAATCCAAACACCGGCAAATCCAACTTATACTACTAAAGATCCACAGTCATCATCCGGCGGAGAGCTTATTCAATTCAGGGTAAAAATCTTCAATTCCGGTGAAGCGACCATTGTGTTGGATCCCGCGCAAACAACAATAAAAGTAGGTGATTTTGATCCGCCGCTTGCATTGGATATATCAAGCCCGACAATCATTGCTGCTACACCTGATACGACAGAACTTATTTTTATTGGTGATTCTCTGAACGGATTGGCACCAGGCGATCATTCCCTCCAGGTTAGATTGAAAGGAACCACTAATAAAGCTGATTATGAGAATACTTTGGATGCAGGATCATTCGCATTTGGTGCAGGTTTAATTGTAATTACGGATATTGGATTTGAAACATCTACAACCGTTTTGCAAGGTACACAAGACAATTTAGTAAAAATGCTTATTACAAACTCCAGTGCTGCATTACCGATTGACTCTGTTGATACAAAACTGATTTTTACTTTGGATGGAAGTGAAGAGTTTGTCGAAAACCTTAGGAGGAATCCTGCAGACACATTAACAATTTTGCCAGTCGGTGATTCCGAACTGCGTTTTATTTTCGATGTTCAATCCACTTATCCGATTGGTGATACTGAAGTTTCCGGGCGTTTAAGCCTTGACGGCGGAAGTATTGTAGAAAACTCTGCAGATAGCAAAACTATGACTGTTTTGTCGGGAGCGAATGCAACGTATATAACTACTTCTCCTGATTCAGTTATTAATAATCAAAAAGTATCATTCCAGTTGGATTTTGGGAATACCGGTACGGCAGGTTTGGCACTGAATCCGGATTCAACCTACATCGAGTTCCCTGGTTTTGTTGGCATACCACGTAAAAATCTTGCAGGTAATTTTACACTCGGTGGTAATGATACGACGACAATCACCTTTTCAGAAATCACAATACCTGAAAGTGCTTCCGGCATTCAAAATATTACCTGGCGAATAAAAGGTGAAATGCTTAACGGAGGTGTTTTTGATAACACGGGAAATGCTGCCAGCGCTTTTGAAATAATTCCATCTGCTACATTGAGTTTTGATCCGATTGTAGCTTTGGATAATCAAGTCTTGCGTGGCCAGGATTCAGTTCAAATAGATTATACGGTTCAAAATGATGGTGCCTCAGATGCGATTGTTACAGGTATGGATTTTGATTTCACCAACAAGGGGTCTTCAGTTCAATCACAATGGGTCAATATCTCCACAGGACTTTTCCCGGATACGGTTTTTGCAAATAACCAAAAAACATTCTCAGTTTTATATAATGTAAGCCAGGATGCGGACACAGGATTTGTAACACCGGAACCTTCTGTTGATTTCCGGGATATCCGGACTCAGCACATTTCCGAAACATCAACAAACGTCGTTACAAATGATCAGATTGAAGTAATAGTTCCTGCATCAATCAGAATTGACAGTCTTTATTTTGCAACAGCCGGAAATACACCAAATGCACCGTTGGTAAATGACGGCCAATCATTTATTCTGGCGGTTGACTTAACAAATAACGGAGCGGTTACCGTGGCATCCGGCTCAGCAATTCTTAAGAAGGGAACGACAGCAGTTGATACTGTTTCAATTCTTAATCTTGTTGCCGGTAGTTCAGCATCTTTGTCATTCAAAAAAGATAGCATCTCAACTATTCCTGCCAACGATCCGGTTTATTCAGTAACCTTAGAATCCATCATGGATATTGAAGGAAATACAGTAAATACAGAACAGGCCTTGGATAATTCTGAAAGAGTAATTGTGCAAGATCACCGGACGCTTTCAATCACTTCTCAAACAAATGAAATGAGTGTTACCGATGGCCAGGTGTTTCAAGTAAATGCAACAATTGGTCAAAGTGGCGAATCTAATTTTGAACCAGGTTCAATCCAACTAGTACTACCAGCTAATTTTGAATTTGCAAATGGATCCGTTTTGAGTCAGGTAATAAGTGTTGACACACTCACAAGATCTTGGGATGTTCGGGCCTTAAGCCCGTCTGTGGCAACTGATACATTAAAAATACAATTTGCTTCAATTCCTTTAGATGTAAATACGGGAAATCCTGTTACTGTGCTAATACCGCAAGCTGATGTGCCGGTTACAGTAGAAAATCAGGGCAATATTACACTTAGTAATTTTATAAACAGCGGACCGGTAGCCAGCCGCGATACAGTTTCAACGGGCCAGCAATTTGATCTAAGCATACAGGTATCTTTAAACAAAATGCTGCAGGATACAACTGCCACTCTAAACCTTCCCGAAGGACGCGGTTATTCTGTGATTGGTGGATCGGCTAAAGCTGTGACCGGACCGGTTGTAACCTGGCAGGTTGTTGCTCCGGCGCAATTACCAGAGCAAGGTGCAAATACCGATACATTCAGTGTCTCAGTTAATGGAAATGATATTAACACGGGCAATCCTGTAACAAGAACTTCGGGAGATTTAATAATCCATCTAGAGCGGGTGGCAACATTGTCATTATCCTCTGCAGTTATCAATCCAGCCGGTGCAGTGGACGGAATACTTTCAACAGAACAAACCTTTGAGTTTCAGACCCAGGTTTCCAACTCCGGCCATGCAGATTTTGATGGAAGTGGTTCTGTTTTACTGGAAGCTCATGGTGGTCTGCTATTTGAAGAAAATGGCGACAGCACTTTAGTACTTCCTTCATTTACAACAGACGCAATTAACAAAATAGTGATCGTTCCAGACAAAGTTGGTAGCGCTTCAATTACAAGTACAATTCAGGACGTTCCAAAAGATGAAAATAGCTTGCAGGATGCTTCCGTAAAAGTTGATTTGACCCTACAAAACTATCAGGTAATCAAAAGAGCAAACCTGAGATTGACAGTTGATAAAACAGGAGCGGAAGACAACCAGATTACCAGGGCAACAGGACAGGCATTTGAAATTGTGGCCAATGTGGTAAATAGTGGACAGGCCGGACTTGATACAACCTCTGGCAGACACTTTCTTGTTTTAGATACAACGGGAACAGGCATAGAGCTGCTTAACAATGAAGAAACTCGCAAACCTTTTTATATTCATGCTGACAGTTTTGTGACCTGGAATGTGAGTGCCCCCGGTAGCCAGGCATTATCCACATTCTATGTAACAGTAGAAACAGGCAAACATCCACTCGATGAAAATGAGAACGTAAGCGCTTTCCGCGAAGCAAGCTCAGCACGAGACTCGTTAACTATTGATTTTATTGAAGTCCGGGACATTGATCTTGATGCAAAATACAAAGATGGTTCTACTACAACAATCGTGGCCATTAACCAGGAAGAAATATTCCTGGAGGCCGATATTACTTTTGATCCACAATTGGATAAAGACAAAAGAATTGATTTAATCCTCCCAACTAATGCCGGATATTCGATTCAGCAGGGAAATCTTTCAACAGATTTTGAAGACGGTACTTTCACTACCAACGTATCCTGGATGATAAAAGCTCCGGAATTAAAAAGTACACAAACAGATTCAATTTTAATCAGTGTCTTTGGGGCAAGTTCACAAGGGTTTGATAAAACCACTGAGCAAAAATTGGCAATCAAAACAGTTGCCATCGCCCGTTTGGAATTAGAACTCTCAATTGATCAGCCTGATGGTGCTGCAGATGGTGAGGTTTCCGAAGGACAGGCCTTTCGCTTAAGAGGCGAAGTGATAAACTTGGAAGAAACCGATTCTCCGGTTTCTGGTACCGGTGAAGTTCAACTTGTATCTTTAGATACGCAATACTTTGCAGTTTTTGATACTACAGAAGAATCTACAGGGCTTCATGTCGATGCGTCTTTGATCCGCAGCTTTAAAGTAACAGAGCCATTTTACTGGTGGGTAAAAGCTACAGGGGAGACACCGATTTCATCTCGGGCTTTGTTTAATGGTCTGATTAATAAGAAAGTCATACAAGAAAAAGACCATCCGGAAGAAGCAATTATTATGTCTATTGCAGAAAAGAAAGCTGTACGCAATAAACTTCAAAAGGCTATTAGTGAATTCAATGCATTTCAGGCAGAGGGATCTCCTATATCAGTGAAGGTAACAAAATCAGTAACTGATATACAGTTGGATACAACAGCTCAAATTAAAGACTCATTGAAAACACAAACAGTAAAAGTTATTGGAGCCGCTTTTATAAGAATTGCCTCAACATCCTCACCGGAGTCTGTTTCAACAGGCCAGGTATTTACTTACACGGTAACTGCGGGTGAAATGAGTGATCATCTAGTTGATCCACGAGCAGAGTTTATTCTTCCTGAAAGTTTTGCATCTGATAATCAGTTGACCCCAACAGTACCTTTATCAGCAGATAATACGGCTAGCTTGAATATAAACGTACCACAGGATTATGCAGGATCGCCAACTGAGGATATTCAAGTCTTTTTGATTGGAAAGGATGATAATAAGCAGGATGATTCGCAACCAAGTATTATGATTACTGATCAAATTAAAATTCAAAAAAGACCGGATATTGAGTTGAAATCAATTAAGATAAAACCGGTTTCTGCTATTAACAAACGCCAGCTTTCTTACGGTCAGGAATTAGAAATAAGAGTTTGGACAGTATTGGCGCAGAATACGTCGCTTCTCAACTACGCAGAAATTGAAGGTGAAGGTACAATTACCCTTGATACTCTACAGATATTTAAAGATGGATTCATTTTATCACCCGGGGAAGTGGCGACGAAGACTTTTAGTTCTTTGGGTGAAGAGAATGCTTTAACTTGGAAAATTATTGCGCCTCAAAACGAAGTGAGTAGTTCAAGCATCATTTTTAACCTTACAGGTAGGCCCATAGATAAAAATAGCGGAATAGAAGTACTTTCAGGGGAATCTTCTGTTACACATTCCATTCAGGTAAGGCAGAAAGAAATAATTCTAATTCCAAAGAATGATTTGCTTGCATCAACAAGCTTTTTACAAGGGGCGACGGATCTTACGCTTTTGGCATTTGAGATTTCAAATGAAGGTTATGGAGACACTCTGTTTGTTGATTCCCTGTCGGTTGGGTTTCATTCTGCCAGTGATGATCCAACTTCTTCAGCCTTTGTTGATCCATCAGCGTTAGTAGGGATGTTCTCAAAAATAAAAGTTGTAAACGAAGATTATATATTGGAAAACCTGGGTAAAACTGGTTCAGTAACTTCAGCAGAAATATTTGCTGATGTTGATATTGTTAGTTCTGTGGAAAATCCCATTGGCATTCAGTTTGAGTCAAAAATGTCCCTTGCACCGGATTCAGTTGAAACAATTGCTGTACTGGTTGATTTCAAGCCTGATGCTAAAATCCAAGGTTTTCGCACTAAATTGGAAGATATAACAATTTTTGATGTGGATGATTCCTTTAAACTTACTGCAGTTAGTGAAACAGGTGCAGAATTTATTGGCAGCTCTGACGCAGCATCTGAAAACCAGATTATCATTTCAAAAGATTCAGATAAAAATTTCTATATCTATCCTAATCCATTTGGACGTGGTGACACAGATGAAGATCGCAGAGGATGGTTCAACGTTCACTTGGATCAAACCTCAGAAGTTGCAATTAGTATTTATACAGTTCTTGGTGAACTTGTTTGGAAAAGCGAGACAAAGATTTTGAAAGGAACTCATGACAAACAATTCTTCTGGGATGGGAAAAATGGCAAAGGAAAACGTGTTTTAAATGGCGCCTATATCGGTGTGCTGGAAGTTCGGCCAACAAACGGCGGTGCAGTAAAACGTTCAATCATTAAAATTGCGTATATTAAGTAGGTATTAGCATGAATAAAAATGAAAACAAATCGATGAACAAAAGTATCTTAATTTTTATAATTCTAATCCTATGCTCATTTCTTTCGGCACAGGATGGAGGTACGCAAAGAGCTTTTAGCACTCTTGGGTTTGGTGCAAAAGCTATTGGGATGGGTCAAGCATTTACAGCTGCTGCGAATGACCCAACAGCAGTTCATTGGAATCCGGCAGGTCTAGAGTTTATTAACCAGCAAAGCGCCACTTTTTTTCATACCACACTTTTTGAAGGAATTCAATACGATTTTATTGGTTACGCATACCCAACATTATCTCTTGGTTCATTTGGATTTGGTATTGCACGGTTGGGTGTAACAGGCTTTGTGGGAAAAGATATTTATCAAAATTCAACCTCTGATTTTACCGGTGATGAATACCAGGCTTTCTTTTCCTATGCAAAGAAATTACCGTTTAATCTGACGCCAGGTGTAACAGTAAGATGGATTCGTAATGGCTGGTCCGGAACAGATGAAGGCGGTCTTGTTGGTGTAGGTGTTGGGGCCGATCTGGGATTATTGTACCGTCCCGATTGGATTGGTAGTGCTTTAACTCAGGATTGGTCTTTTGGCTTAAAAGTGCATAACTTGTTTGCACCTCAAATAGGTGAAGGCGATATAATAGATGAATATGCCTTAATTACAAAAATTGGTATTTTGAAGCAACTTCATTTTGGCCAGGCAGGATCAATCAATTTAATGGTTGATGTAAACCATTCCCAAAGCAGGGATTTAAAAATACATTTTGGGTCGGAATACAGTTTTCGGGACATGGGAAAGATCCGTATGGGATATAACGGGGGAACTCTTGCTTTTGGCGCCGGTGCGGAATACGATATGTTTGAGATTGACTATGGTTATGGCATGATGGAGCATGACCAAATTTTTGCAGCAACACATAGAGTTTCAATTACAGTAAATTTTGGCGCTACTCGAAATGATATGTTCCAAATAGCTGAAGCAGAACGCATCAAAGAGGAAGACCGCATTAAACGTGAAATACGCGAAGCAGATAAACAGGAATTTATCGCGACACATTTAAAAGCGGCAGATGATTTTTTTGCTGAGAATAAGTATCTCGATGCAATCGTTGAATATCAGCAGGTTATTGGAACTGATCCATTTCATTTTCGTGCCGGTGTAATGCTCGATTCTTCAAATGCTCTACTGCAAAATGATTTTTACCAGAGGCAAACTATTGCTGTTCAAAACGCTCTCGATAAGGAGAAAGCGGAAAGTGACAGAATGTTTGTTCAGCAGCATTTTAATAAAGGGCGTTTGCTTTTAGATCAAAAACAATTTGTTGAAGCTATGATTGAGTTTAACATTGCCTTGGAACGCGAACCCGGAAATCAAACATTACAAAACTCAATTTCTACAACAAGAAGACGAATTGGAGAAGAAGTAGGTACCCTTGTCCAGAAAAGCCGCGATGAATTTCAAAACAAAAACTATTCGGAAGCGCTTCGCCTGTTGGCAGATGCAAGGTTGCTTGGTGCCGATGACGCCCAGCTGCAAAATGAAGTTGAAACACTCGCATCTCGTATAAAACTTCAGGATAATTTACAGCAAGGATTGCTGTTATATGAAGTGGGTAATTATAACGAGGCATTGCAAGTTTTGGAGGAAGCGCTTAAACTTGATCCTGAAAACAATCTTGTTAAACAATATTATGAGCGCTCCAGGCTTGAAACCGTATCTTCTGAAGAAGAGATGGATCCTGAATCCCAGAAAAAATATCTACTTGGTGTAAATACTTTTCTAAGCGGCAAGTACGCTGAGGCAATAAAAATTTGGGAAGAAATTCTAAAAGACCATCCATACAACAAACGTGTGCTGGAAAGCATTAAAAATGCCAGGGACCGATTGGCAAATATTAAAAAGTAATGATCATCACTGATAAAAACACAATAATTAAACGGAATTAGAAATGTTTAGAAGTGTAAAAAAGGAAGAGATCACCATACCTGCTCAAATGAGTTATCTGTTGCAGGTCAGGAACTTTATAGAGCATATTGGAAAGCGCTATAAGTATTCAGAAAAGATGGTCAATTCTTTTAAGCTGGTTATTGATGAAGCTTGTACAAATATTATCCGGCACGGTTACAGGGATATAAAAAACGGTGAAATTCAACTTAAAGCGATTATGCGCCGGTTGAGTTTAACCATTGTAGTTGTCGACCAGGGAACCAGCTATGATCCTCGCCAGGCCAATACACCGGATTTAGCTAAGTATGTGGATATCGGTAAAAAAGGCGGCTTAGGTATTTTAATGATGCGTAAGCTGATGGATGACATTCAATATGTGGTTACCGAAAAGGGCAACGAGTTTCGATTAACAAAAATGCGCGAAGCCACAGATGAACCCAAGCTTATGCAAATGTGGCATGCATTAAATATGCGCACGCGTTATTCACTTATTTCTTCATTTATTTTTACTTTAATTGTTACAATTATTTTTGGCTTGCTGTTTGTCAATCTCAAAAACAATGTAGATGAAGAGGTTTTTACAGCTGTTTCTACCAGTACCAGGTCTTTGGCAGAAAATTCTGTTTTTGATATGGATACATATTTACCCCTATTTGATAATATCAAATCGGTAATGACCAGTACAGAAATAGAAATTCATAAAGCCTTTATTCTTGATTCTCAAAATAATATAAAAGCAAGTATTTCCGGCAACGAAGAAACAGAATACCGGGGAAATTTTCAATTACCTGAGAATGCAGTAATGGCTGATAGCTCAGAGTTTGCTATTATTTATAAATACTCGGTAAACGATTCACTTGATATTTATGATGCTGTGTCAGAAATATCTGAAAAAAGTGATGTTCAAAATCCAACACTTTTAGGTGAAGCCCATATTTGGGTTTCCAAAAGCTCCATTGATGAAATTGTAACTGACCGCCGCATCACACTGATCATTGTTCTGGTAATAATTCTGATTATCGGCTATACTGGCTCTTTCTATCTCGTTTCTCAAATCCTCAAATCATTCCATAGTCTTGCAGATTGGGTAAGACAAGTTGTTCGAGGAAAAGTAGACCAGGATGAAATTGATATCGATACATCGGATGAAATTGGGGAAATTGCCCAGGCTTTCAATGAGATGACTCAAAAATTTCAGAAAGCCCAGGTTAACCTGATAGAGCAGCAAAAAATGCAGAAAGAATTGCAGGTTGCTCAGGAAATCCAGCAAATGCTTTTACCTAGCGATTTCCCGGAAGTAGAAGGTTTTGATATTGGATCATATTATGAAGCCGCTAAAGAAGTGGGTGGTGACCTTTTTGATTTTGTTGAAGTTGATGAAGAGACTGTTGGAATTGTTGTTGCGGATGTATCGGGTAAAGGAGTTCCGGGTTCATTGATTATGACAATGATTAGAACAGCAATCCGCCTTGAATCGCGCGGGAATAAAAATCCTGCTGATGTTTTGGCCCGGGTAAACCGTTTTGTTTCTAATGACATGCGCAAAGGTATGTTTGTAACGATGTTTTATATTATTCTGGATTCACGAAACCGGGTTATCCATTATGCAAGTGCAGGCCATAACCCGATGATGTTGTTTAGATCTTCTTCCAAACAAACATATTATTTAAACCCGTCCGGTTTCCCGGTTGGTATTCAGCTACCCGATATAAACCTGTTTGATAAGCGTATTGAAACAGATTCGATTCGTTTGCGCGAGGATGATATTCTCGTTTTATACACAGATGGTATTACTGAAGCGATGAACCATCAACGCGAACTATACCGCGAAGAACGTTTTCTGCAATCGATTCGTGACAATGGCCATCTTGATGTTGCTGAGTTTGTAAAAAGTATAAAAGATGATTTAAAAAATTATACAGGCGGCGCTCCTCAAAACGATGACATTACTTTTGTAGCGGTCAAAGAAAAACTTATGGCCGGTGAAATTATCTACAAAACTCACAAGCATGTTGTGGATTTGATTGCAGATGGTATGCGTGTAAAAGATGCCTGTGAAAAACTAAAAATATCCCAATATCAATATTATAAATACAAGGGGATTGTTGATGAAGGTGGTTTGGATGCTTTAAAAGAATTTCTTGACGGTTCAGATCATATTGAGAAAAAACATATTTCTATCGAGGTAAAATCAAAGATATTTGATATTATCCGCTCAAATCCAAGACACGGTGCTAAAAAAATCTCCAGCCTGTTAAATACAGAAAAATATGGTTTTGTTGAACTGGAAGAAAGACGAATTTATAATGATTTAATAAAGCAGCGTTTGAATACTCAAAAGCTCCGTCAGCGATTTGTAGAGAAGGGTCAAAACAAACGGCTTAAGCAACCGGGAACACCATTACTTACACTTGATGGAAAAGTTATCCTGGATTTTGACTCATCTGAAAATGAAATTGCAAAACGAACGGGTACTGCTCCGCAACAAAGCCAAGCAACAAGGGAAGTAAGGCAAGAAGAAAAAAAACCATTTGTTCGTGAAATTAGCAATAAAAAAGATGACAGTGCATTAATTATGCACCAGACCGGTAAGATTTATGATCCGGCAAAAGAATCAGCCAAAAAAGAGCCGGAAACGAAAGAAGAAACACCTGCTCAGGTAGAGAAAATAAAAAAAGAGCCAAAGCAAAAACCTGAAATTGTACAAAAAAAAGAAGTGGAACAAATCTCAGTTCCGACTAAAGAAGAGTTAACAAAAAAGGCGACTGAAAAAATAGATCATAAACTGGTAGATAAACTCTATTTTGAATGCAAAGATGATTTTGATGCAGTTGAAAGACAGATTAATATAATGAAAGCAGAATCTGTTACTATAGAAAAAGTAAAGAAAATGAATTTAATTCTGAAAATTGTCTTAAAAAATCCGATACTTAAAAAATTGCGGGAGGTCAAGCAGCTTTTTAGTCAGGGCCAGAGCATTTTAGAATTGTTAGAAGATAACTTTTCTGCAATCGAAAATAAGAGTATTTTAGAGAAGTCTGAAACTGTGTTGAATTATTTGAAAAAAGAAAATATATTAAATACTTCAACCAGCATAATAGAAAATATTAATGTGTTAGGATTAATTCATAAAAAATTAGAAATTAATTCGCCACAAAAAGAAAAAAAAATAAATTCGTTAGACAGCATCAGGAATAAGATTGTGAAAAAACAATTGGTATCTGATGCTTCAATTTTAAAAAGTTTGGACGAAAATCCAAAGAGCTAATAAGAATTTTATCCTTTAAGGAGGATTTTGATGGAAGGAATTCAGGTTTCTACTGAAGTTGCCGGTAGCCGGAATCACATTTCGATAATAAAAGTTGGTGGCTATATTGATACAACTACATCTTCGGAGCTCGAAAGAGCCCTTGATTCACTTTTGAAGCAAGGCCGTTTTTTTATAGTTGTTGATTTAGGAAATGTTGATTATATCAGTAGTGCAGGATGGGGTATTTTTATCAGTGAAATTAAATCTATTCGTGAAAACGGTGGAGATTTAAAACTGGTAAGAATGGTTCCTGATGTGTATGAAATATTTGAGCTGCTGGAGTTTCATCACATCCTTGATGTTTATGATAAAGTAGATGAAGCGGTCGGTAAGTTTGAAACTTCCGAAGCGGCAGGCCAATCTGTTGCCAAAGAAATAACATTGCCAAAATCTGAGCCAGTCAAAGAGGAGGCTTCAGAAATTGATATTGTTTCTCAGGAAGATAAAGGTGTTGTTCAAGATCAGACACAAAATATTGAAATTGCGGATATGGCAATTTCGGATAAAATTCGACATATGGTTAAAGAAAATCCGGAATTTGGTAGCTATAAAATTAAACGTGAATTGAATTCCGCCCGTTATGGTTACACAAAAATGGGCTGGTTTGGTGTTCGTTCTGAATTAGCACGCTTAAAATTAAACAATCGCAGCAAAAGATATGAGTATGCCACATCGGCTTAAAATTCATTTGAACTGATTTTCGTTTTTATTGTATTATCCCGTAATGTTTTCATTTCGGGATTTTTTTTTGATATTAACTATGAAACAATTACTAACTCTATCCATTATTTTTATAAATATCATTTGTGCTCAGGAAATTGCCCCGGTTAGGATTCACTACTCGGGTGGCGGCGACTGGTATGGAAATAAAACCAGCTGGAAAAATATTCTTTATAAAGCGGATCGCGAATTGAATCTTTCGGTGAAAGAAAATGAAGTAGCTTATAAAATATTGGAGCCGGAGTTTTCTTCAAGCCCTATTGCATATATCTCAGGACATGGAAACATTTCTTTCAGTTTGGATGAAGCTGCCGCGTTACGAAGTTATTTAATTTCCGGTGGGTTTCTTTTTGCAGATGATGACTATGGAATGGATAAATCGTTTAGAAAACAAATGAAGAAGGTTTTTCCTGAACTTAACTTTGTCGAATTACCTTTTTCGCATCCTATTTATCATTCCGTTTACAATTTTAATAATGGCTTACCAAAAATCCATGAACATGATGGCGGCCCTGCAAAAGGGTTTGGGTTAATATATGAAGGCAGACTTGTTTGCTTTTATAGTTTTAATACGGATATTTCCGATGGCTGTGAAGATGAACCGATACATAATGATCCACCGAAGGTTAGGGAACAAGCCTTAAAAATGGCGCTGAACATTTTAGTTTATGCCCTGTTGAATTAAACTATGCAAATTGAAAATCAAATTATTAAACAACTCTTTCAATATGGTAAAAAAGAAAAAGCATATCATTTAGCTGGAAAAATTTCCCGTTTCTTTTTGCTGTTTTTTATTTTGTGGTTAAGTGTTTCCCTGGCTGATTCTGCTTTATATTTTTCAAAAATAACACGTTGGGGATTGTTTTTATTGAATATCCCAATTGTTTTGTTTTTAATTTTTAAATTAATTATAAACCCGTTTAGAGAATGGAATAGTTTAAAACAAAACTCAGATTTAAGTTCAATTGCAATTGATATCGGTAAGAAAAATCCGGCAATTGCTGACCGCCTTGTAAATATTTATCAACTTTCCCAAAAAAAATCGTCACAAATAATTGATGCGGCTATTGACCAATGGAGTTCTGAAATTGAAGCCGATCCATTTATAAATAAACTAAGTATTAAAGATAACTTACCTTCAATAAAACTAATTATTCCTGTTTTTATTAGTGCACTTATTCTAATGTCTTTTCAGTGGGCAAATCTTGCTAACTCTACTTTGCGGCTTTTAAACCCGACTAATAACTACTTGAAAATCCCACCTTATAGTTTTAATGTTTTTCCCGGCAACAAAGATGTTTTGTATAAGCAGCCATTGGAAATCAAAGTTGGTTATCAAGGTCCACAGGCAAAAAATGTAGAACTCTTTATTTTTTATGATGGAAATGAAAATCAGCAACGTAAGATGATTTTAGAAAAAAGAAAAGACCATTATGTAGCCAGATTAAAAGAAATTACATCGCCATTTTCATACACCTTTTCTGCAATACCCTTAAGGGGAAATGACCTTGAAGGAAGTATTAACTCAGAAACTTATCAAATTGGAGTGTTGGTTCCGCCGCTTGTAAAGGAACTATCTGTAAAAACTACGCCGCCAGCTTATAGTAAAACGGAGCCATTTCTAAACGATACAAATGACGGTAACATTTCGTGTCTGGCAGGTTCAGGGTTGCAATTTAAAATTACATCGAACAAGGTGTTAAAAAATGCATTCATCACCTTTAATGACACTGATACTTTGCATTTACAAACAAAAGGGAAATTGGCAACTACAGAGTTCTCAGTGAAAAAGAATGGAAAATATAAAATAAGTTTAGTGGATGTTGAAGGTTTAGTAAACAGCAATCCAATTACATATACAATTTCTTTGCTGCCGGATAATGCGCCTTATGTGGATATTGTTGAACCTGGAGAAGATATTGAAGCCCAACTTGAAGATATTATGGGTTTTAAAGTTGATGCTTCTGATGATTATGGTCTGAGCAATGTTTATCTGAACTACAGATATATCAAAAAGGGAAATTCTACAGATAGTTTATGGCACCGTTTTAAGTTAAAAGATTTTAGGGCCAATAAAACACAACTTGAAATACATGACTATTTTGATTTTAACACAATGTATGTGGGCTATGATGATGAGTTGGAGTATTTCGCTGTTGCCTTGGATAACAATAGTGTAAATGGCTATTCCAAATCTGTAAGCCCGGTTTATCGTGTTCGCTTTCCATCAATTAATGAGCTTTTTGAAGAGTTTGCAGGACGGGAGGAAGAAAAGGTTGATGAACTCGAGACAATGGCTGAAGAATCTGAAGAACTTAGGCAAAAGCTGGATGAAATAAACCGTGAACTAAAAAGGTCTGAAGAATTAGATTGGGATTTGAAAAAGCAAATTGAAAACAGCCTGGATGAGCAAAAATCGGCACAGGAAAAAATTGAAAAGATTCAACAGGAACTGCAGGAAATGATTGAGAAGCTGGACAAAAACAGCTTAATGAATCCGGAGATAATGGAAAAATACAGTCAGCTTCAAAACTTGTTTCAGGAAATCGCAACCCCAGAACTTTTGGAAGCGATGAAAAAGCTGGAACAGGCTATGGAAAAATCTAATCAAAAAGATGTTCAAAAAGCACTTGAAAATTTTAAGCAAAACCAGGAAGCGTTTCAGGCAAATTTGGAACGCACACTTGAGTTGTTTAAACAGGTTCAGTTAGAACAGCAAATGGATCAATTAGTCCAACAAGCTGAGCGGCTGGCCGATAATCAACAAAAGATGAGCGAGGCGATGAAAGAACCGGATAGTTTATCTGATGAAAACCGGGAACAGCTTAAAACAGATCAAAATCAACAAAACGAATTACTGAGCTCGCTGGAACGAAACCTGGAAAATATGTTGAAAAAAGATCAACTAAATAAATTTCAGGAAGCCAGGGAGAATTTAGAAAAAGCAAATAATGAAATTGGCGACCAGAAACTAAAAGAGCAATTAGCACAATTAAAACAAGATTTAAAAAATCAGCAAATGGAGCAGGCAGGAAACCAATCACAAAAACTGCAAAAATCTTTTCAACAAATGCAGCAGGATTTAAACCAGGCAATGCAAAGTTTGAAGCGACAAAATAAACAAAATGTTCAAAAGAAAATGGCCGCTGCAACACAGAAGATGCTTAAGCTTTCCCATGAGCAGGAGAAAATTCAGCGGGCTACAAAAAATGCTTCGCAGATAAATGAAGACTTGAAACAAATGGCTCGCAAACAGGCCCATCTGCAAGAAAACCTGGGAAAACTTTTATCCGATATAATTCAACTTTCAAAAGAGACATTTTTTATTAATCCCGAGTTAAGTAAAAACATGGCCAATGCTTACAGCAATATGCAAAGAAGTTTGGATGATTTGAGTGAGCGAAGAAATGCCCAAGCCGCTGGTGACCAGCAACGGGCAATGACAGCTTTAAACCGTGGTCTTGGCAGTATGCAAAAATCGATGCAACAAATGTCGGGCTCTCAATCGGGGACCGGGTTTGAACAATTTATGGAACAGCTTCAGCAAATGGCCGGACAACAAGGCGGTTTAAATAATGAAACCCTAAATTTTATGGAAGGTGAAGGAAACCAGGGCCAAATGTCTATGAAACAACAGGCCGGTAGCAAAAGGCTGGCTGCACAACAAAAAGCAATTCAACAGGCAATGCAGGAAATGGCAGAAAAAATGGGCAACCGTTCGGACATGTTGGGGCGCCTTAATGAAATGGGTGAGCAAATGGATGAAATCGTACAGGATATGCTGGCTAATAATGTAAACCGTAAAACCATCGATCGTCAACAACAAATTTTATCGCGCATGCTGGATGCCCAAAAATCGGTCCGTGAGCGTGAATTTTCTAAGAAGCGAAAAGCAGAACAGGCCAAAAAATATTTTGCCAAGGATCCAGGTAAAATTAAAGACTCAGAAAATCTTACTTTAAAACAACTTCAGGATGCCCTGAAAAAAGCAATGAGCGAAGGTTACCACAGCGATTATCAGAAACTGATTGAAGCATATTTTAAAGAGCTCTCCGCACAGCAGGGCAAAAATTAATAATTGCCATTCAAAAACTTTGTAACAAAAATGTTGAATTTACGAAGTTTAAAATTATTAATAAATTGATTAGCCCTTTTGAAAACACTTATCCAAATTGCTGTAATAACTCTCACTTTAAACACTAACTGTTTAGCGAATAATATTGAAGTATCTCTCGACCTAGGTGGCGATAAATTTCAATACTTGGAATATATTTTTGTAAAAATCATAATTAAAAACAACAGACAGGAATTACTTGTACTTCCTAAAAGTCCTATTGGAAAATACCCTGAATATCTAGAGTTCATTATTCTGGATGGACAACTACAGCCAATAAAAACAATTAAACGGTTTTATTGCGTACGGGGAAGCAATAAAAGATATTTTTATGAAATCGCACCTAAATCTGAAGTCGAATTTCCTGTTGGTTCATATTATAACTTGCAAAGTTTTATGAAGGGAAGTAAAGAGTTAATACATAGATATTTTGAGCCAGGGTACTACAAGATAAAAGCAGTATTAAAGTTTAAAAGTGATAGCATCGAATCAAAATGGATAGAATTTGAAGTACTCCCGACCGAATATTTGCATATTAATGAGTATAAAAAAATCTTCCGAGAAAATGGTCTGTTGAGGGATACTCCTGAATTAAAAGAAATGTCTTTTCTTAAACTCTTAGAAAAGCAGCCATCAAATATGCTATCATTACGTATTATTAATGATTTGAGCTACATTTATCGATATTATTTACCACAATGTGGATCAAAGTATACGTATAAACAATTCAATTTTTTATTGGAAAAAGCAAAAATGCTCTATATAAATGAGATGCCCAATTCTCGGTTTGCATATTATACAATAAATAGGTTGACAACATCACTAATTATGAATGATATGAAAAAGTATTCCTTTGATAAAAGAGAATTTTGGGAAGACTTCTCCGATAAAATGATTAATCTTGATATGAAACGGGTATCAAGAATAAAGGCAATGGATTATGTTGATAGTAAAATTCACGTAATAGAAAAAGAATTCTAATAGATATTTATACAAATCTATAAAAATTAAGATTTTTGAATCCAATTCTTTTTATTTCTTAAATTGCCGCTCAACCAATTATCAAAAAAAACAATGTCATTTAAAACTTTCATTTTTCATTTTTCACTTTTCACTTTTTTCTTCAATATCCTTCAGGCCCAGGAATACAGTTCTGAAATTGTATTTGAAAATGGCAAAGTCTCATCTATCGAGTCTTCAAATCTGCAACAAAAACCAAAAATTGCCCTTGTACTTAGCGGTGGCGGTTCTCGCGGTATTTCTCATATTGGTGTGATTAAAGTTCTGGATAGTTTGGGAATTGTACCTGACTTGATTGTTGGAACAAGTATTGGCGGCGTTGTTGGCGGACTTTATGCTGCCGGTTATTCGCCAGCTGAAATTAAAAATATCACTGAGTCGATAAATTGGGTGGATATCTTTAGCGATAATCCGCAAAGGACGTCTTTATTTCTTGGCCAAAAAAGCGAACAGGATCGCTATCTCTTATCATTGCGTCTTCAGGATTTTAAGCCCTACATCCCAAATGCCGTTACTCCCGGGCAAAAAGTTTTAAACATTTTATCTGATCTCTTTTTAATGGCGCCTTATCAGGTGAAAGATGATTTTGATGATTTGAAAATACCATTCCGCTCTGTTGCAACGGATATTGTTAGTGGAAATATGTGTGTAATTAAAGATGGAAATATCGCTGAAGCACTTAATGGTTCTTTAGCTGTTCCTCTACTGTTCTCACCGGTTAGCCGTGATGGAATGCTTTTGGTGGATGGCGGAATAAAAGCAAATCTCCCGGTTGGCGTTGCAATGGATATGAACATGGATGTGATAATAGCATCCGATGTAAGTGCTACTCTGCGTAGCCGTGATCAAATAAAGGCACCATGGGAAGTAGCGGATCAGGTAACAACAATCATGACTGATCAAAACAATTTAAAAGAACATAAAAATGTTGATGTTCTTGTTCTTCCTAAAATACCAAAAGTAACAAATACAGATTTCTCAAAAATTGATTCTATGATCCTGGCAGGAAAAATGGCAATGGAATTAAAGATCGCTTCTTTGCAAGAAAAACTTAATAATTGGAATCATCATTCTTTGCAAAGTTTTGAAATAGATGAAGTAAATATTTCAAAACCGGGGCGCTTAATTAATGCCGGTCTAGGTTTGGAAAGAGATGCAAATGGTAAAAAACATGTATCCAAATCACTTATTTCAGATTCATTAAAAAAATGGATTGATAGAGGGTTTTTTAAAAAAATATCTTCAAATCTTGATTCAACCGGCACGGTGTTGAACTTTGATTTTATTCAATTCGGCAAAGTTGATTCAATTCAGATAAGTGGGAATAATCATATTACAAGCAGCGAATTGTTGGATTCTATAAAAACAAAAAAAGGCATAGCATTAAATTCACAAACCCTAAAAAACGACCTAAGTAAGGTATTGTCAATTTACCGCAAGCAGGGTTTTTCTTTGATGAATTTTGACAAAGTATTTTTTAATGAAGATACAGGAATACTTTTATTTGAGATTAATGAAGGCATTATTAAAAACATCTCAGTTGAAGGAAACGAAAAATCTGAAGATTTCTTAATTCTACGTGAGTTTGCCCTGCAAAAAAATGATGCCTTTAATTGGCTTTCTGTAAAAAAAGGTATAGATAATGTTTATGCAAGTTCTTTGTACAGCCGCGTCAGTGTGGATATAAAGCGCAACGGGCACACCGCCGATTTGGTGATCGGGGTAAATGAAAAACCTTCTATCCGTTTTCAAATTGGTGGCAAAGCCGATATAGAGCGAAATTTTCAGGGTTACATGGAACTTGCGGATGAAAACTTTTTGGGTAAAGGTGTTAAAATAAAACTACAAACACGATTGGGTGTAAATGATGGTTTGCTCGGATTCAGTTTTCGGAATGACCGTATTTTCACATCTTTTCTTACATTTGCCGCCCAAAGTTATTTTACCTGGGAAATAAATCCCTTTAAAAAGGGAACACCTCAAAACGGAAAATACCGCGAAGAACGATTGGGGATTAAATTGCAGGTTGGTCAGCAACTAGCCCGCATAGGACAGCTTGTAGGTGAAGTGCGAATTGAACGGGTAAAAGATTTTAGACTCGAAGGCGATTTTACAAAACCTAAAAATTTTGAGTTACGTGCTTTTGCACTTCATTCAATTACTGATAAACGTGACCGGATTGATTTCCCAACAAAAGGTATATTTAATCACTGGGCCTGGGAAAACGGGAATAGTTTTCTTTTAAACAGTCAGGAATCATATACGAAAATCTTGCTAAACCTGGAAGGTTATTATCGTTTGTTTAACATAGACCACATTGGTCATATAAGGTTTCTTATGGGGCTTGGTGATGAATCTTTGCCATTTTCCGAGAATTTCAGGGTTGGCGGATTGGATAGTTTTTACGGGTTACTGGAAAACGAGCTTTTTGGAAAACAGATTGTTATAATGAATTTTGAGTATCGCTATAAACTGCCTGTTAAAATAATTTCTGACACCTATGCATCAGTCCGTTATGATTTTGGAAGTGTTCTTCAAAGCCCTGATTTGGTTGTTAATTCCGAAGATTTTTTTTCCGGGATCGGTGCAAACATAGGTATTGATACTTTCCTTGGACCACTTTTTGTCGGATGGGGAAAAACCAGTTTAGGCCGGAAAAGTTTGTATTTATCCCTCGGATTTAGTTATTAATTTTGAAAGCTTCAGCCATTCAATTATTTTTTTATGCCCATTGTGGATTGCAAAATTTTCTAATTCCTCAAATTTAACCCACTTACTTTCAACATAGCTATTTTTCAGGATTGTTTTACTGCCGGTTCTCAAAGTTACGGCAATAAATTTCAAATCTATATGGCTGTATGTTTGGCGCATTTTAGGTGATTCAATTTCCCGGAAAACATTTAAACCATACATCTTTTTAAAATGATCTGTAATATTAATTTTAGAAAAATCATCAGTTTTAACTTCAATTAGTGGAAACTCCCACAGGCCTGCTAAAAATCCAGTTCCGGGGCGACGAACAATACAAATCTTAGATTTATTCATTACAACACCAACAATATTATATTTTTTCTTTTTCTTTGCCGGTTTTGATTTGTATGGAATTCTGTCTACCAAATTTCTTTTGTATGCCGAACAGTTTTTATGGATTGGGCAACCAGAGCACTTTGGTTTTGACGGTAAGCAAATAGTAGCGCCAAGTTCCATCATTGCTTCGTTGAAATTCCCAGGTTCACTTTTGTCCAGCAAACTGTCAGCTTTTTCTTTTATAAATTTCAAAGTTGCAGGGTCACGAGTGTCGTCTTTTATTGCAAATATTCTACTGATGACACGGATAACATTTCCATCCATCACGGAAAAAGGCAAGTTAAAAGAAATGGACAAAATTGCTGAAGCGCTGTAAGGTCCAATCCCCGGCAGGGAAAGCGCTGTTTTATAGTCTTGAGGAAATTTGCCATTGTACTTTTGAGAAATGATTTTGGCTGCTTTTAACATATTCCTGGCACGCGCATAATAACCAAGGCCGGCCCACAAATGTAAAACATCGTGTTCATTTGCCAGCGCCAGAGAATTAATATTAGGATATTTTTTGAGGAATTTTTGAAAATAAGGCCAGCCCTGTACAACGGTTGTTTGCTGCAGGATTATTTCACTTAAAAACGTTTTATACCAGTCCGGATTAGTACGCCATGGCAGATCCCGTTTGTTTTCTTTGAACCAGTAAAGCAACAGTTTTTGCATTAACTACCGGGGACTTTTAAGGTTTCTTCGAACCATTTTGAGGTGAAAGAACGCACCATTTGTACCAGGCAAATGTGGGCAATAAACGGTGTTGGTTTTTTTATAGAGCTTTCATACAAGTTAATTAGGGCATTACTATATTTATCAAGATAAATGCTGTCAATCTGGGTCGGATCGCCCAGAACGATTAGTTTTGTATCTTCACCCAAACGTGTGCCCAACGTACGCATCTGAAAAGGATTGGCATTTTGTGCTTCATCAAAAATTACAAATGAATTTGCAAGGTCGGCACCACGAACATCAGCAAGGTTCATCATTTCAATCACACCGGAATCCAACAATTTTTTCCAACCTTCTTCTGTATCAGAGCTATTTGTAAACTGTTTTAATTTGTCAACAAAAGGGCGCATTTTAGGCAGCAGTTTTCGTTTTACCGAGCCCGGCAGAAATCCAATATCTTCACCAAGTCTGCTTTTTGTTACCACAGGTTTAATCAGTTTAATTGATTCGTACTTTCGCTCCCGAAAAACTTTTTCCAAAGCAGCTGCCATGGCAATATGGGTTTTCCCTGTTCCCGCACGGCCAATAATTATTTGGATGCGAATATCATCATCCAGCGCCTGGGCCATACAAATTGCTTGTTCAAAATTATGTTTATAAAGCTCTTCATTTAAAACTTTGGGGTATGTATCAAGAACTTTCGTTGAATGATAATCAAGATATTTTAATTTATCGCCCTGACGCATTCCCAAACCAAATAATTCATCGGTTGGGTCAAAAAGCGCAACCCCTTCATTTTCATTAAGCTGCCATTTTTTTCTATAATTAATGGTCCATTCGCCCTCAGTTTTATTTTTAAATATTTTATTGATTTCATCTTCATCCAGACCAATGTGTTTTAATGGCTGGAAAAAGCTGGAAAGATATTCTTCCGAAATTTTATCGTGCAAATAATCTTCTGTCGTAATACCAAGGGCACGGCATTTAATTCTTAAATTGCGGTCTTTGCTAACCAGGATAAATGACCTGTCTGGATACTTTTCCTGAAGACCGATTACCTGCGAAAGGAGTGCATTGTCTTTATAATCCAAATTCAATTCATTAGGAAAATTTTCTGACAACAGACCACTGACAAAATAAAGAGCACCGTTTTTACCGTTTGGAATAACAATTCCTTCTTCAATATTTTCGGTTCGTTCAATCAGCTGCTCCAGCTTGTTACTAATATCCCGGGCATTGAACCCTATACCGGAGTCTTTTTTCTTGGCATCAATTTCCTCGATCATTAAAAGTGAAATGAGCACAATGTGTTCATCAAAACGGAAGATAGCCGAAGGATCGTGGAGCATAACATTTGTATCAAGCACATAAATTATGCGGTTATCTTTTTCTTTTAAAAAATCAAGGTTTGAAGGGTTTAACATAGTCTCTCCATTTCTTTGTAGAAATAATTTAATTTTATTTTTGGACTAATGCTCTTTTTTCTTTAACGGCAAAAAAATGTGCAACAAAAGTAAAGATACGGCCGTATTTTGTTTGTTGTTAATTTAACAGGGAGGCCATATGAAAGTTGCTACAATTTTGTTTTTATTTTGTTTAATTATTATCCCCGGAATTATGTTTGCTGAAGATGGTATGAAGGCCAAGTTTCATGATGTCCAAATGAACATTAACGACGACAATTATATTGTTTTTGAAGACGAAACTTTAATCATTTGTGATCGGCAAAGTGATAAGTACTTAATTGAAATTACGCCAGAAATCGATCTTTATATTGAAAGTAATAAGGTGAGTTTAAACTCAAATCAAAGAAGTTTATTACGAGATTACTACGAAGCACAGCAAATTCTCTTTAGTAAAAGAAACAGCATTGGCGCAAAAAGTATTCATATAGGGTTAGAAGGTGTAAAGCTTGCTGCGACGGCTGTTGGTGGTGTGGTTGAACTTGCCCTTTCAGGATTTGACGAAGAAGTTGAAGACGAGTTTGAGAAGGAAATGGAAAAAAAATCTGAAAAGATTGAAAGGCAGGCCGATCGTCTTGAAGATGATGCAGAAGAGTTTGAATACCAGGTTAAACAGATCAACCGGCTTAATCGCAAAATAAATCGTGAAATTGATGATTTATATTATTTTGATTTAAGCGTAGATGAAGACAGAGTTTGTGTTAGAGTTGATACAGATTAGATTTATTAATTTGATTCATGAAAATTTTGTGATAAATTCTTTTCTTTTACAAAATATATTCCGATTGACTTAACTCACTTATCAAGAATAGATATGACAAAGCTGACAGAAGATATAGTTTATTGCGATTCTATGTTGCCAAAAGTATCGCGAACATTTGCACCTACAATTAGAATGCTGCCCAAAGGATTAAACTCCATTGTGACAGTAGCTTATCTTTTATGCCGTGTTGCGGATACTGTGGAAGACAGCGAAGATCTGCCTATTGATATAAAAAAAGAGTTACTGAATAATTATATTGCAATATTCAAAGAAGAGAATCCTGCATCTTTGGATCGCTTTATGGCAGGAATTATTGAACTTCCTACTAAAACACATGATGAGCAGCTTGTTTATAACCTGCCGCGAATTATGAATGTTTTTTATTCATTCTCACCAATATTTAAAAAGCATATTGGTCAGTGGGTTATTGAAATGTCTGTTGGAATGCACAAATATGCCCAGGCAAATGTTCTTAGGAAATTTTCCTTCTTAGGTACAATGAAAGAACTTGACGAATATATGTATTATGTTGCCGGTACAGTTGGGTATCTGTTAACCGAGTTATTTGCTTTTTACTCCAATAGGATTACGCCGCCAATCAAGAAAAAATTAAATCTTTTGGCTGAAAGTTTTGGCAAAGGATTACAGATGGTAAATATTATCCGTGATATGACCACAGATTTACGCAGGGGGCAATCTTATATTCCTGAAGAGCTTTTAGAGAAATATAAACTTAACCGCAAAACAATTTTTGAAAAACAGAATGCAGATAAAGCTGAACAGCTTTTTAATGAATTGATCCAAAATGCGGTAAAACATCTTGATAAAGCTATAGATTATATTTTACTTTTACCAAAAGAAGAACGAGGCATTAGAATGTTTTGTATGCTTCCGGTTTTTTGGGCAATGCGTACCTTGCAAAAAATTCAGGAAAACACATTGGCTTTATTAGGACATGAAAAAGTAAAAGTCTCCCGTAAAATGATAAAAAAGGAATACTATCTGGCTTTTATCAATATTTATTCCAATCGTTTGACCCGCCGTCATTATCAAAGCATCCGCAACCAATTTGAAAATCTGCAGCTTTCACCCGTTTCAAATTAATTCTATTATTGCCGCAAAGTTTAATAAATTACCGCTTCAAATGATTGATGTATTCAATCTTAAAAGGCAGATATGGAAAATGAACGCCTCATCAAAAATGAGGAATTATCAGAATATTTAAAAAATTTATTGGGAGCGGATGAAAATAATTTTCTAAATGCTCAGGCAGAACAAAAATCCATCCGCATAAATAACCTTAAAGAAAACTATCCGGCCATTATCGATAAACTGCAAAATAATGGTTTTAAATTAAAAGAATTACCATTCACAAAAATCGGCTATTTTTTGGAAGAAGCGCCTTTCTCATTAAGCCATTCACTTGGTTTTTTTAAAGGTAACTTTGCTTTTCAAGGTGCCTCATCACAAATCCCGCCAATTGTATTAGACCCAAAACCAGGTGAAAATGTATTGGATATGGCCGCTGCACCAGGATCAAAATCCACACAGCTTGGTGTGCTGATGAATAACAGCGGACACTTGGTTATAAACGATTCCAACATCAAAAGGATGCAGGCTTTAAACGCCAATCTGCAAAAAACGGGTTTGATTAATCATTGCGTTTACTACTCGGCTGGTGAGCGCCTGGGTAGACTTTTCCCACAATATTTTGATAAAGTTTTGCTGGATACGCCGTGCACAGGATTGGGCACATTGGCAACCCACAAAGAAATTAAAGCCTGGTGGAGTTACGAAAAACTGGCAAAGATAAACGGCATCCAACATCAATTGTTTGTTTCGGCCATAAAAGCAACAAAAGTTGGTGGTGAGATTGTTTATTCAACCTGCTCGATCGCACCGGAAGAAAACGAACTGATAGTAGAGCGCATGATAAATAAATATCCGCTGGAAGTTTTGCCAATAGAAAATGAAGGTTTGCAGCAGTTTGATGATGGCTGGACAAAATACAAAGATGTGCAGCTTTCTCCATCATTAAAGCATACAAAAAGAATCTGGTCCCACAAACATGGTATGGAAGGATTTTATATAGCCCGGCTTAGGAAAACGGAAGAATTTTATAATAAAAAATATCCTGTTAAAGTTGGGTTTTTAAATACTCTTGCCTTTGACGATGAAAATGTATCCGAAATATTAACCGATATTTCTGAAAGCTGGGGCATTGATAATTCCGTTTGGCCAAACTACCGTTTCCATAAAACAAAAGAACGCATCTACCTGTTTAGCAAAGATGTAAAAAAGATTGTAATAGAGGGCTTTACAAATGGCGGTCTGTTTTTAGCAGAAAAACGGTTACACATTTGGAAGCTAACCCATCCATCCATCCAGCATTTTGAAGATAAGATTTCCAAGCGGCGATTGGCTTTGGATGGAGAAAGTTTGACTTTGCTTTTTGAAACAGGAAAATGTCCAGCTCCACAAGGCTTTGATGGCTATTATGCATTGGAGATTGACGGCAAACCCGGAGCAATTGTGTTCATTCAAAATGCAGAAGTTCGGATTAAACTGTCTCATGCTTTTTTGATAAGTGATAATCAACTTTAGGAGTTTATTTAAACCCTTTAAAATAGTATATTTGGCCTTCCTGTCGATGCCATCCCAAAAAGATGGCATCGTTTTAATTTTAAGAATAGTGGAGAATCAATGTCCAAAGAAACAGCAAAAATTTACGATCCTAAAAATGTTGAAAATAAGTGGTACGATAAGTGGGTTGAAAAGAATTATTTCAGTGCCGATTCAAAATCAGAAAAACCGCCTTATACAATTGTAATTCCACCGCCAAATGTGACCGCGCGTCTGCATATGGGCCATGCCTTTAATAACGCTATCCAGGATATTCTTATCCGCTATAAGCGCAAAACAGGTTTTGAAGCACTTTGGCTTCCGGGAACCGATCATGCAGGGATTGCTACGCAAGCAGTTGTAGAGCGCGACCTGAAAGAATCAGAAAATAAATCACGCCATGACCTTGGCCGTGAGAAATTTGTAGAACGTGTTTGGAAATGGAAGGAAGAACACAGCGATATTATTAACGATCAGTTAAAGAAAATTGGCTGTTCTCTGGATTGGCAGCGAGAGCGTTTTACAATGGATGAAGGCCTTTCACACGCAGTGATGGATGTTTTTGAGAAATTTTACGAGCGTGGACTGATTTATAAAGGACAGCGCATTGTAAATTGGGATCCCGCTTCCGGCACGGCGCTTTCCGATGATGAAGTGGACCACAAAGAAATAAATGGCAAGATGTATCACATCCGTTATAAGTACGAGGGATCGGATGAATATATTGTAGTTGCAACAACGCGTCCGGAAACCCTGCTTGGTGATACAGGCGTAGCTATTTCTCCGGATGATGATGAAAAGAAACATCTGATTGGTAAAAAGGTAATAATCCCGTTTGTAAACCGTGCCGTGGCAATTTTTGCTGATGAGCATGTGGATAAGGAATTTGGTTCCGGATTTGTTAAAGCAACACCCGCGCACGATCCCAATGATTTTGAAATGGGCCAGCGACATAATCTTGATGAAGTAATTATGCTGGATAAAGACGGGACAATCTTCCCTGTTTGCCAAAAAGTTACTGAAAATGGTTTGATTGACGAGTTGCCTGTGCCACAATCTTTGGCAGGATTAGAGCGCTTTGCTGCCCGTAAAAAAATTGTTGCCGAACTTAAAGAAATGGGTCAGCTGGAGAAAGTTGAAGATCATGTCCATGCCGTTGGCCATAGCTATCGCTCACATGTTCCGGTGGAACCGTATTTATCCGAGCAATGGTTTGTAAAAATGAAACCGTTGGCAGAGAAGGCGCTTCAGGCTGTTGAAAACGGTGATGTAAAGTTTTATCCTCCGGGCAAATTTGAAAACACATACCGTCATTGGATGAATAATATCCGCGACTGGTGTATTTCCCGTCAATTATGGTGGGGACACCGCATACCTGTTTGGTACAATGACAAAGGTGCATATCAGGTTAGCAAAACGGATCCGTCAACATCAATTGAAAAATGGGTGCAGGATGAGGATGTTCTGGACACATGGTTTTCATCACAGTTATGGCCATTTTCTACACTGGGCTGGCCGGACAGCGCTGATGATCTGAATAACTTTTATCCGACATCAACTTTGGTGACAGGACCGGATATAATATTTTTCTGGGTGGCCCGCATGATAATGGCCGGCCTGGAATTTATGGATAATAAGCCGTTTGACAGCGTTTTCTTTAACGGCATAGTGCGCGATGAAAAAGGCCGCAAGATGAGTAAGTCTTTGGGCAATGGTATCGATCCTCTGGAAATGGTTGATTTGTACAGTGCCGATGCAGTGCGTTTTACGCTGATTATGATGAGCGCCGAAGGACAGGATTTGAATGTTGGTGAAAAAAGCTTTGAAACCGGCCGTAATTTTTCCAACAAAGTCTGGAATGCTTTTCGCTTTTTAACCATGAACCTGGAAGATTATTCAACTGATTTTGAACCATACAAAAATAATTTTGAATTGGCCGATCGCTGGATATTGAGCCGCTATAATTCAGCCATTGAAAATGTTGTTAAAAATCTGGATCAGTTCCGTTTTCATGATGCTCTTGAAGCTGTCTATCACTTTTTCTGGGGTGATTATTGTGACTGGTATTTGGAGGTTATTAAGCCGAGACTGTATAAACCTGAGAAACCTGAAGATAAGCAAACTGCTCTTAGACTGGCTTCGTTTATCATGAAAGGAAGCATGGAGCTGCTTCATCCATTTGTGCCATTTATAACTGAAGAAATCTGGCAAAATTTTAAATCTGGAGATGAAGAAAGTATTGTCATTTCCCAGTGGGAAAAACCACGGGATTCCTGGGACGATTCTCAAGCAGAAAATGACTTTACTTTCTTACAGGATTCTATTAGCGCTTTGCGAAACATGCGTAGCGAAATGGATGTCCCGCCGGGAAAATCTATGGATTTGGTTGTTGAGTGTGAAGAAGCAACTTTTGAGATGATTGCAAAAAATATAATTTATTTTAAATCCTTGGCAAAAGTGGAAACAATCCTGAAGCCGGAAAAAACTTTTGATAAAAAAGATGCGGCAACCGTTGTGGTAAAAGGATGCGAATATTTTGTTCCTTTGTCCGATTTAATCGATCGCGAAAAAGAGAAAGCACGTTTAGAAAAAGAGTTGAAAAATCTGCAAGGTATGGAAATGGCAATTCGCAAAAAACTCGAAAATAAAAATTTTGTGGAACGCGCTCCAAAAGCTGTGGTTGAAGGTGAACAAAATAAATTAGCAAATATTCAAGAAAACCTGGTAAAGGTGGAGGCAAATTATGAAAAATATTTATAATACTATTCACCTTATTAATTAGAATGATAGAGAATCAAAACGTAGAATGGAAAAAAATCTGGAAAGATGAGTATTTGAAGTGGATTTGTGGCTTTGCAAATGCTTCCGGAGGAAAAATTTTCATTGGAAAAGATGACACAGGCAGAGTGACTGGTATTAAGGATTCTCAAAAACTTTTAAATGACATCCCGAATAAAATTACCAATCATTTAGGTGTTTTGTGTGATGTAAATTTACATGAAGAAAAGAAGAAACATTTTATTGAAATTGTAGTCCACCCTTATGATGTTCCTATCTCATATCATGGCGCTTACTACTACCGGAGCGGTAGCACAAAACAAGAACTTAAAGGGGCACCCCTTAATGAATTCCTACTTCGGAAGGCAGGCAAAACTTGGGATGATGTAATAGAACCGAACGCTACTTTTGAGGATATTGATGAAAACGCAGTTGTAGCCTTTAAGAAAATTGCAGGAAAAAGCAATCGTTTACCACAAGTAGAAAATGAAAAAGACATAAAACAAATATTTGAAAACTTGAGGCTTTTGGAAAAGGGGAAACTAAAACGAGCTGCAATTTTGTTATTTGGAAAAGATCCCAGGAAATTTTTTATTAATGCGTTTATTAAAGTCGGTAAATTTGGGCAAACTGATGATGATCTGCTATCGCAGGAAGTAATTGAGGGGAATGCATTTGAGTTAGCCACTCAAACACTTGAAATTTTAGACAAAAAATATTTTAAAAAATCTATTTCTTATGATGGCTTGCACCGGGTTGATACAACTGAGTATCCTTATGGAGCAGTTCGTGAAATACTGCTAAATGCAATAGTTCATAGAGAATATTTTGGTGCACCTATACAAATAAGTATTTATGAAGATAAATTTATGGTGTGGAATTATGGTAAACTTCCAGACAGTATTAGCCTTGAAGATTTAGGCAAAAAACATAGCTCTCACCCACGGAATCCAATTTTAGCGGATATTTTATTTAAGGCTGGGTTAATTGAATCATGGGGTAGAGGAACATTGAAAGTTATAGCCGAGTGTAAGGCTGTTGGAATGCCAAGTCCTGAAATAGATGAAATAAATGGAGGGCTGATTTTTACAATTCACAAAGATATTTCCAGCAAAAAATATAGCACTCAATTCTCTTTAAATGAAAGACAGCTCAAAACAATGATATTCTTAAAAGAATATGGAAAAATTACAAATAAAAAATATCAAGAACTTCATAATATATCTAAAGCTACGGCAACAAGAGATCTTTCAGAACTAGTTGATAAATACGATTTGTTAGAAAAAAAAGGCGTGACTGGTGTTGGAACAGAATATAAATTAAAGGGCTCATAAAGGGCTCATGCTTTACATGTCTATATTGTATACCTTTAGGCGTACTCATATAATCCATGCTTTGTTAAAGGGCTCACAAAGGGCTCATAAAATAATAAATATTCATGAACTATGGTAAAGGTGCAGGCAAATTATGAAAAATATGCTTAATTCAAGATTAAAGAACAAAGAAGAACGAAAATCAAGATCAATCATTTCAACTGTTTTCTTTTCCGGTTTAATTTTGCTTTCCGGCTCCTTTTCTTTTGCACAACAAAGTACTTCGATTACCATCACAAACAATAATTTGGGTTTGGTAAAAGAAGAGCGGGTATTGGATTTGACAAAAGGCCGTCAAAAAACAAACCTGGAAGATATTCCTGCACTAATCAATCCGGCCAGTGTTTTAATCGAAAGTGATTTTTCTGTTTTGGAGCAGAATTTTGAATACGATCTGATAAGTGTTGATAAAATTTTGCAGAAATCACTTGAAAAGGAAATCGTAATCGATCACCCTGAACAGGGCAAAATGGAAGGTGTTTTGCTTTCAGCGACAGGGTCAAATATGATCCTGAAAACTATTGATGGGATGATGCAGATTATTCCACGCAATAATAAACAAAAAATATCCTTAAAAGGATTGGCTTCAGAAAAACAGCCATTTATTATTCGGCCTACTTTGGTTTGGGATATTAATTCAGAGAAAAAGGGGAGCTACAACACCAAAGTCTCTTATCTCACAAAAGGACTTACCTGGAACGCAGATTATGTTGCGCTGCTTAACGAAGACGATTCAAAAATTACGCTTTCCGGCTGGGTAACAATTAATAATACATCAGGTAAAACTTTCCGGGATACAAAGTTAAAACTAATGGCCGGTGATTTGAATCTGGTGCAATCAAACCGTGGAAGAGGGACGATTGCTTTGAGTAGAGCGTTTGCAAAATCAGAAGATTCTTTTTCTGAGAAATCTTTTTTTGAATATCATTTATATGATCTTAACCGTAAAACAGATCTGCAAAATAACCAGATAAAACAAATTCAATTATTTGGGGAGACTGCTGCGAAGGTTAAGAAAATTTATCGGATAACTAGTTATAACCCTTCAAAAACGGCAGTAATTATTTCATTAAACAACAGCAAAAAAAATAACCTGGGGATGCCTTTGCCTCAAGGTGTGATACGGCTCTATAAAAAAGATGCAGATGAGCGCGAGTTTGTTGGAGAAAACCGCATTGAGCATACTCCCAAAGATGAGAAAATTGACATCGAAACAGGTAAAGCTTTCGACATAGTTTCCGAACGAACTGTTAGGAAGAGTACTAAAATTACCAATAGATCTGAGCGCAGAAAAGTTGAGTATAAAATCCGAAATCATAAAGAGGAAAAAGTCAGCCTGGAAATAGTTGAAAATTTCCAGCGACGCTCCGAAGTGAACATCCACTCAGCAAACGGTACCCTAATTGAGCAAAAGGATGGATCAATAAAATATCAAATTGATGCCCCGGCTGACAAAGAAACTATTTTTATTTTGGAATTTACTTTGAGTTGGTAATTTTGGCATCTAACTGCTTTTTAAATCCACATAAAATACAGACTGCATTTAAGCCTTATGAGCGATAAAAATAAATTTAATGAAGACGAACTCCGACGGAAAATTCGTGAACAGTTGGAACGCAAGCATTCTGAAAAACAGGTAAAGACAAATCCTAACCAGCCAGATGCACAGGAAGCTACCGGAAATGAGGAAGATGAATCTTATTTCCTGGAAATATACGTTCGTAGAAAACTACAGGAAGAAGTTTTTTCCAGACACGCAGAGTTTATTAAATGTGGAAATCATCTTGATCAAATCAAATGGCTGACTCCTCTTGAACTTGAAGAGGAATTTGAGTTCTTTCCTTTGGAATATACATTTTGGGAACGATTCCGTAAAAAATTCTCCGGCAGCAAAAAGGCAAAAGTGCCGGATACGCCTGAAATAAATAAAATGATTGACGAGTTCCGCAAGGAAATTGAAGAAGATGCTGAGGAGAGAATTAAAAAGTACAAAACGCATTTGATTGAAAATAAAAAACAAATTCAAGACGACCTGGAAAAGAAAATTTTTGAAGAAGAACAAGAGCGCTTTTACAGATCAAAAAAAGGATACCACAAATATAAAAATCATATAAATGAAACAACCTGGATGACCAGAGAAGAATTTGATCATCAGGATGAGTTTACGGATCGTGTTCTTACTCCGATGGAGAAGTTACAACGCAGATTTGTAATGGCCCTTGTTATAATCGGCATTGGCGTTGGAGTATATTTTATTTCTGATTTTCTTACACCGGAATCCCAAAAAGGGTATTTGATAGTTGACTTAAATGTAGAAAACAGCAGTCTCTATATAAATCAAAATCTTGCCATTGGGTTTACGCCCGGTGAACCCTATGTTTTGGATGAGGGCGAACATGAGATTGCAGTGATTTCATCCGGTTATACTGTTGAACCTTCATTTCAGACAGCAGAAATTTCTGTTGGGGATACAACGAATGTAACATTTGAAATGACAGAATTTGCAGGGAATATGGGTGTTGTCCGTTTGAATATTCCATTTAATGATGCCACTATTTTTTTGGATGGCAAGTTTAAGGGAACGGCCCAGGAAAGCAAGATATTAGTTTTAGAAACAGGTGATCACTCATTAACAGTAAAAAAAGAAAACTATATTCCTGTACCTCAGCTTCACTCCTTTTCTTTAAATGCCGGGGATACGATTGATTTGGCGTTCAGGTTAACACCGCAAAAATCTAAGACAACTGCAAACCGGGCCAGCTCATCTATAAACGTAGGGTTAATTGAAGTCAGTTCAAATGTCCGTGATGCGCAAATTATTTTAAATGGACAAAAAACAGGTTTTGCTACAGATTATATCCTTCAAAAAATTCCATTTGGTCAGCACATTGTGCGTGTAGAAAAAGAAGGCTATAAAATCTATCCTAAAGAGCAGGTTGTTAAATTATCCAAAGATATGCGTCAGGCAAAGGTTAGCTTTACTATGACCAGCACATCCCGCCTTGTTACGATAAATGTTTTACCCAAAAAAGCTAAAATAATAATCAATGGGAATGAAGTAGCATCAGGGAGTTTTTCCGGTTCCCTGCCTCTTGGCAAACATATCGTCACATTTAATGATTTGGAGGGTTATCAAAATCCTGGTGAACAGGTTTTAGATATCAAAAAAGAAGGCGGTTCGAAATATGAATTTAAATATGGCAGTGATATTTTTTATGAAATAAAACCGGGTAAAGTATTACCATCGCCATCTGTTGTTAGTGTGTCCAGCGGGTATATTATGAATGGGATTAATTTTAAAGTTAATTCCGGTAATGGCCCGGATTTTGAGGCAGACGAAATAATTGGAGAAAAAGTCTGGAATATGGGGTTTGCTTTCCAATATAAAAATCCACCCGGAACCGATGCTGTGCTGATTCGTTTTAACACACCATCCGATATGAATATTACAAAAGATGTAAAACTAAAATTATGGCTCTATGAGTCAAAGTCGAAATATCCATTGGTTTTGGGAAGCAGGGCAGAATACAGAGTGATTCTAAACAATGTAATTATAGCAAATCATGTTAAACCCAAATTTACAATGGATCAGTTCTCAAGTTCAAATTATGAGGAAATCTCAATTTCAGAACATCTTAGGGCTGGGGGCAATGTATTAATAATTGCAGTTGATACGGACAATGCCGTGTTCCTGAAATTTTGGAAGGCCGAAATCCGTTAATTAAAGCACAATAATTAACAATTTCATTTTTCTTATGAAATAAAATTTACATGTCTAACTCAACCGATCTGTTTGATCACCAATCCCAAAGTTCCCTCCAAAAACCTTTGGCCGAACGCTGCCGGCCAAAAACCCTGAAAGAAATAATCGGGCATTACAAATACTTGTCGAATGATGCTCCGCTCGCTAAGCAAATTGCCGCAGGACAAATTCCATCTCTCATTTTATGGGGGCCGCCGGGCGTTGGTAAAACTACACTTGGCCGGGTTATTGGTTTAGAATTAAAAACAACTTTGCACGAGATTTCTGCTGTTAGTGCCGGTGTAAAAGAAGTAAAAGAAATTATTACACGGGCACGCAATAATTTTTCTATGTATGGTAAAGCAACCCTGGCCTTTATTGACGAAATCCATCGTTTTAATAAAACGCAGCAGGATGCTCTTTTGCATGCAACTGAACAAGGCATAATTACTTTAATCGGGGCAACAACTGAAAACCCTTCATTTGAAGTAAATGCTGCTTTGCTATCACGCTGTACAGTAATAAAACTTGAAATGCTCGAAAAGGATGATCTAATCCATGTAATTGAAAATGCTATCCAAAAAGATATTTTGTTAAAAGAATACGAAGTGAAAATTGAAAGCATGGATGCTCTTTTATTACATGGCAGCGGTGATGCGCGTAAAACACTAAATTTGTTGGAATCGGCTTTTGTAATGGCCGGCAAAGAAAACAAAAAGGTTTTGATTGATAATGAAATAATCGAGAAAGCAGCGGCCGGAAAAGCCCTGGGATATGACAAAAAAAGCGACTATCACTATGATACAATTTCTGCATTTATAAAAAGTGTTCGCGGTAGTGATCCTGATGCTGCCGTTTATTGGCTGGCACGAATGCTGGATGCTGGCGAGGACCCCTTGTTTATAGCTCGCAGGTTGGTTATACTTTCTTCCGAAGATATTGGCAATGCGGAACCGTATGCCCTTTCGCTGGCAAATGCCGGTTTTGAATCTGTGAAAAAAATTGGAATGCCGGAAGCAAGGATCATTTTATCACAAGTAACAACTTATCTGGCATCAGTTCCCAAAAGCAACGCTGCTTATTTGGCAATTGATGCTGCTTTGACAGAAATAAAACAATCGGGTGTGCAACCAGTACCGCTCCATTTGCGTAATGCACCAACAAAACTAATGAAAGATTTGGATTATGGCAGCGGTTATAAATATGCCCATGATCATCCAAATCATTTTGCAGATCAACAATATCTTCCGGATAAGCTAGCCCATAAAATTTTTTATAATCCCAGTGAAATGGGCCGCGAAAAAAAAATAAAAGAGTATTTAAAGTGGCTTTGGCCGGGTAAAAGGAGTAAAGAGTGAGTAACCCAATTAAGAAAATAATTTTGGGAAAATATTTAAGTTTTCGTCTAAAGATGTTGCTAAGCCAGGAACGGGCTTATGATTTTTCATCCGAATTAAATAAAGTTAAAAAAGCACTTGTAATTCTGCCGGCACAAAATGAATATTCTGAGCCATTTCAGGTATTTGTAAAAAAATTAAATACGGTTTTCCCAAATGCAAATATTTCAACATTTGTTAGCAGCAGCTTACGTAAAACAGATATGAGCTGGTTGGGGGTTCCAAATGAACAATATTTAAAGATTATCCGCGATGAGCAATTTGATCTGGTTATTGATGCAAACGATGAGCAGGACAAAATATGTTCATATCTGTGCGCTCTTAGTGGGGCGCCAATGAGGCTAAATCTTGCATCAGGTGAATATGATTCGATTTATAATCTGCATTTTAGGACAGCGGCGGATAAAAAGATGGATGACCGGCTGGTAAATATCGTATCGTATTTTGAACATTTAAAAAAATAAATTGAGGGGGAAAAGTGAAAACAATATTTATCCTAATTTTAGTTCTTACAGCAAATTCTATTTTTGCGCAAAATAATACAATAGAAATTGGCACTTTTAATATAGAGTGGTTTCCGTGCAAAGATGATGGTGAGATGATGAAGAAATATGGCATCGATCTCCGCTATCCGCCAACAGGAACAGCAACAGATGTAGAGGCATTGTTTGAAGTATTAAAAGAGCTGGATATCGAATTGCTTGGAGTTCAGGAAATTGTGGATCCAAAATTATTGGGTGAAATGGCCAAAAAATATCTTGGGGAAGAATTTGAAATGATTTACTCCACGTCTGGGGGATCTCAAAAAGTGGGTTTTTTGTACGATTCGTCAGTGCTGGAGTTGGTTGGAAAACCTGAAACCTATGCCAGCTTGTTGTTAAAACCAGACTCCCGTTTACGTCCGGCATACAGGGCATATTTCAAAAGTAAATCCGGTGGATTTGACTTCCATGCCATTGTAGTTCATTTAAAAGCATCACCTCGGGGATGGAATCAACGCGAGCAGCAATTAAATAAACTTGAAGAAATATTGAAAACACTACCAGAAGAAAGTAAAGACAGCGATATTATTTTATTAGGCGATATGAACAACGTGACAAAGGCCGGTGCCGGTGAATTTACTCCGATGATGGAAAGACTTGGCTTTTATTGGGCATCATCAGAATTGGAAGGAAAACCGACAAACTACTGGCAGCCGGATTGGAAAGTAAACAAAATTAAGGCATCAACTATCGATCATATTTTCGTTTCAGCGGATGCAAAGGTTGAGTTTGTGGAAAACAGCACTAAAACCAGCGGTGGTTGTTCCGCAGGAAACGAGTTTTATGAGGGAGAAGAGATACCACAATATTTTAATAAAGTTTCTGATCATTGCCCGGTTTATGGCAGCTTCACCTTTGAAAAAGATGATGATTAACAGATAATTTTGAATGGAAAATAAATGATAGAAATTGTTGAAGAAACAATTACGATTGAATATGAAAAACTGGAGAATCTAAAAGAATACCTTTTACCTTTGCTAAAGGATGGGCTTCTGGTAGCTTTTTCCGGAGGAGTGGATAGCGCCTTTCTTTTGTGGGCAGCAAAACAAACTATGGATAAAGAAGGTGGTCGTGTCTTCGCGTTAACAACTACCAGCGCCAGCTTGCCGGATCAGGATAAAAAGGATGTTGAAAAATTTATCAGTGAGTTTGGAATAGATCATAAGTGGATTGAAAGTAAGGAAATGGAAAACCCGGCCTATTTGCAAAATGACAACCTGCGCTGCTATCACTGTAAAACAGAATTGTTTTCTATTGCAAAATCACTTTTGAAAGGAAACAATCTAAAAAGCATTGCCTATGGCTATAATGCTTCAGATTTTTCCGATGACCGACCCGGGCACAAAGCATCAATTGAAAATGGTATTCTTGCTCCATTGGCTGAGATAGGTTTTTCAAAAGATGAGATCCGTACAATCTTGCGAAATGAAGGTATTAACATTTCGGAAAAGCAGGCAAGCCCATGTTTAAGCTCACGCATCTCACATGGGGTTCCGGTTACAACAGGCAGATTGGCTGATATCTCTTTTATGGAAAATATTCTGCGTGATGCCGGAGTAAGTTTGTTTCGTGTACGTTTAAATGAAACAAAAGGGGGCTTGTTTATTCGTATTGAAATAGCTGTTGAAGAATTTGAAAAAGTTATAAACATAAAAGAAAAACTGAATTCGGAAGGTCGCGCCAGGAATTATAAATGGGTCACTTTGGATCTAGGCGGATATAAAATGGGTGGCGCAGACAAATGAAAGAAAAGAACATAAAAGATTTACTGGAACTGGTAAAAGAAAAAAAGATTTCAATTGAAGAAGCGGTTTCTCAACTAAAGCAAGGGCCATTCCAACAAAAATCCAACAGTTTTTTTATGCCCGATCATCATCGGTCGCTGCGTAATGGCTTAGGTGAAGTGGTTTATGCAGAAAGTAAAAAAACGAAACATTTGCTTACAATTGCTGATGAGTTTAATAAACGCCAGGATCCAATCTTGTTTACCCGGTTAAAGAAAAAACAATTTGCCGCGCTAAATGAAGCGTTTCCTGATGAACGAGGAAATGATTTGGGCCGCACATTTATACTTCATTCCCCTCCTGAAAAACACTCTTCCCCAAATGAACCTTTTATTGCCATTGTGGCTGCGGGTACAAGTGACTTGCCTGTTGTTGAAGAAGCAGCTGAAACGTGCATTGCCATGAATACTGCTTTTGAAAAAGTTGTTGATGTGGGCGTTGCAGGGTTACACAGAGTACTTCACAAACTGGATGTCTTACAAAAAGCAACGGCAGTTATTGTTATTGCCGGTATGGAAGGAGCTTTGCCCAGTGTTGTTGGCGGACTTGTTGACTGTCCTGTTTTTGCCGTGCCAACCAGTGTTGGTTACGGTGCGAGTTTTAAAGGTGTGTCCGCATTGCTGGGTATGCTTAATTCCTGTGCACCTGGTGTAACGGTAGCTAATATTGATAATGGTTTTTCGGCTGCGTTTGCTGCTTGCCAGGTTGTTCGAATGGTTGAAAAAACAAGCGAAAAAAATATATCGAAACTCTAAAATTAAGTCACAACCGAAACTCCAAAATAAAAAAAGGCCATCACTAAAATATCAGGATGGCCTTTTTTTTAATTAAAAATATTTTCTAAGGGGCAACAACCGTTACTGTAGTAAGCCCGGATGTTCCAACATTCCCCGCTGCGTCATATGCTTTCAAATAAATTGTATGAGTGTTTGTATCTGCTTTGGCAATGCTATTCCAATTGAATAACCAGCTTCCGCTATCCAATGCCATGTTTCCTTCAAGTTTGCCATCAACCAAAACTTCAACCGAACTGACACCAACATTATCTTGTGCATCTGCACGGATGGCAACTGTCCCTGAAACAGTACTACCTGTTGTGGGATAAAGGACAAGAATACTTGGTGGGCTCACATCATCAGAGCTACCGGATGACACAGTTAGTATTGTTGATCCTGTTGTGAAACTATTTCCGGCCGTATCGTATACTTTTGCATAAATTGAATGTGATGCATCATCAGCATAAGGAGATGTGTCCCAGGCTAATTGATATGGAGCGCTAGAGTCTGTAGCAATGCTGTCACCATCAACGTATAAATCTACTCTGGAAACTTCTTCGTTATCCGATGCTTCTATTGTTACTTTGATAGTTCCAAATACAACACTGCCTGCAAGCGGATATGTCATTAATCCTGTAGGTGCTATGTTATCACCGGTAGTCCCTGACCTTGGGAATACGGTTACAGTGACAACGGGAGAGATACTGCTATTATTGCCACCATCAAATGCTTTCGCATATACTGTATGATTTGTTGAATCGGCAAAAGGTGTAGTATCCCAATCAAATTGATATGGGTAAGAAAAATCAGAGCCTATAGAGTCCCCATCAACAAAAAAGGCTACTTCTCTTACAGACCGCTCATCATCAGCTATAGCTGCTATTCTTACAATGCCTTCAACCGTTTGACCACTTTGTGGGTTTAATATAGAAACAGTTGGATCTATAATATCCTGCGTTTTAGCGATGGTAAAAGTTGTCAAAGTTGAATAACCAATGTTCCCAGATTTATCGGAAGCGGCTACCTGAATCTTGTGTTGTAATCCGTCTTTTAAGGTATCTACGTCAAGGGGAACAAGAAATGGTCTTGAGGTAGCATTCCCCATGTATTGCCCATCCAGATAAATCCAAACTTCTTTTACCTTCTTATTGTCCGTGGCTTCGATGCGAACATTTATGTTATTAGAAATGACATCACCTTCATTTGGATAAATTAAAAGAGGTGTTGGTGGTATTATGTCTGGTGCAGCAGGTATTTCACATTGAATGGTCATCAAACTAATTATAAATAATAATAATAATTTTTTAAACATTTGCTAAAACTCCAACTTGGATTTTTTTCGGGATAATTTTATCTGGCTTTATACTCGTATCAGATTAATAAAAAATGAGATTTTTGAATAATTGAATTTGTTTTATTTTCGTTTTTAAAAACGGGAGTGCAAATCTATGTAAGTGCCATTTTCTTTGAATTGATTTATATCATAGAAGAGTCAGCACTTTAAAAAGAAATATCAATTCCAACCGGGCAGTGATCAGAGCCTAAAACATCTTTCAAAATGAAAGCATCTTTGATAATTGATTGATGTTCTTCATTGACAAAAAAATAATCCAACCGCCAACCGATATTTCGCTCGCGTGCGTTTAGGCGATAAGTCCACCAGGAATAATGATCACCTTCTTTGTTAAAAATTCGAAAAGTATCAACATAACCACTGGAGACGAACTTGTCCATCCAGGCGCGTTCCTCAGGCAGAAATCCGGCATTGTTTTTATTTGCTTTAGGGTTCTTCAAATCGATTTCGGTATGGGCGGTATTTAAATCCCCGCATACAAGAATTGCTTTTCTGGTTTTTCGATTTTTTTCGGCATGAGCCAAAAATGTATCTTTGAAACGTAATTTGTAATCAAGGCGATCATGCCCTCGTTGGCTGTTTGGGAAATAAATATTATACAGAAAAAATTGATCAAACTCATGGATTAAAATACGTCCTTCCCGATCAAATTCTTCCATCCCAAAGCCTTTTTCTGTTTTCAATGGTTTGATTGATGAAAGTGTTGCCACGCCAGAATAACCTGCCCGGCTTTGAGTGTCATTCCAGGAAATATTTTTATAAGCACCAGGAAACAGTGCCGCTTCGCCTTGTTCGCCGGTTGCTTTTACTTCCTGCATGCAAAGGATATCTGCAGGTTTACTGTTAATCCATTTGTCGTGTCCTTTGCGCACAACAGCACGGATTCCATTTACATTCCAGGAGAGAAGTCGCATAAAAAATACTAATTAATGAGTTTTTGAATATTTGGATTACGGGATTTGAAGGTTGACTGTACTGTGCAATAATTTTTTTCTAAATCTCCAGATCGTCCGGTACATCAATTTCCATGCGAAGGATATTTGCACTTACTACTTTACCCTGTGCATCGTGTTTTAGAGTCAAAGTTCCACCGCCGCCAAGCGCATTGTGCAGCAGAAAATTTAAAGCCCCAAGATTTGGCATTTCAAAACGTTCAACTTTGCCTTTTACATTAGTGCCAAAATGTGCTTTTACTTTTTCTGCGCTTACCTGAGTTTTGATGATATCATAATATTCTGGTTTAAGTGCAATAACGCCAACATTAGCCGTATCGCCTTTATCGCCGGATCGGGCATGTGCCAGTTTTACAAGTTGTACTTTTTTCATATTACTTCCTTTTTATTCTAGAAATCGTTGTCAAAGACAACTCCTACCTTTTTCATTCTAAGAAAATCTTTAAGCAGGTTTTTTATTCTTAAAGAAAAACACTTTTGGAATATGAATCTTTCAATATTTAAATCTTTCAATGCTTAAATTACTTCAATCGTCAATACTTTTGGCTCAACGGTTTCCTTTTTTAGCAAAGCGGGCCAATATGCAATTACTTCGCGAACTTTAGGCCGCCCGCCACCAAATCCTGTAACAGTTGGAGGCCCGGTTAAAACCAATGGAATCACTTCCCTGGAAAATTTATTCATATCCCGGAAGCTATGCCCGCGAACTCCAATGTGTAAAACAACTTCGTTTGGATCATTAACCGGTGGAGCTGTGTCACCGCCACAGGCATTATAGCCAAGATATTCTGTGTATATATCATCAAACTTTAATCCGAGATATTCTAATCGTTTGCGTATAATTTCATCCGCTTTTTTGGCTTTTTGCAAAGCATCCGGCCAGGTATAGGTTAATTGTCCAATACTTGTATATCCATCAAAATAAGAAATAGAGACCTTGTAAAAAGGTGTATCGGGAAAACCTTTTATGCCAAAAACTTTTACCCGGTTTGGTGCTTCCTGTTTTAGCTGGATTGAGGTAAAGTCGGCTACGCAATCGGGAGTAATATAATCGGCCGGATTTCCTAATTCATACAGAAGCTGTTCTTTTATGGTTTGTTCGCTAACCAATCCGCCAAGCGATTCGTGTTTTGTTACTATAAGATGGCCATCAGGATACGCCTCAACAATTGGAAAACCGATTCGCTCCATGTTGGGGACATCTTTCCAACCGGCAAAAAAGTTACCACCGCTGCCCTGGGCGCCGCATTCGTTTATATGGCCGCCAATTACGCCGGTTGCCAGTTTGTCCCAATCATCCCATTCCCAGCCAAATTCATGCACCATTGGCGCAAGGCTAATTCCTGTATCGGTAACGCGGCCTGTAACAATTACCTGCGCTCCCTGCTCCAAAGCTTCCACTACGGGGCGTGCACCAAAATAAACATTTGCGCTGGAAACCTGTTTGCGAACCGTACTAAGATCATCACCTGTTTCCATATTTTTCATGTCATTTCCGGATGAGATCATGGAGTCCAGTTGATTTAAAATGTCGTCTCCATAAACCGCGGCGATTTTTAAACCTGTAAAACCCATTTTCTCAGCTATTTCACGGATTGCCAGCATACAGCCTACAGGATTTACACCACCGGCATTCGTTATCAGTGTTACATTCTTTTCTACCAGCAATGGCAGGAGTGTATTCATCAGTGGTACAAAATCTTTTGCATATCCCAGGCTTGGATCGCGCATTTTTTGTTTTTGCATTATGGACATGGTCACTTCAGCCAGATAATCCATAACAAGATAATCAATATCACCTTCACGGACCTGGTCAATCGGCGCATCAAATCTGTCACCCCAGTAACCCTGGCCACTGGCTATACGGATAAATTTTTTCATCTAAACTCCGGCTATCTCATTTGTTTGAATTTGCTTTTCTTGTTCAACCTTAAAGTTGATTGATAAAAGTACAAAATCTATTTTACACTTAAAAGCGAATAAACTTTGCTTCTTGCAGATAAATTGATATATCGGGCCGGATTAATATTTTCTTATAATTGATTATAAAATAAAAGAGGATTTATGGATTTAGAAATTAATAACAAAGTGGCGGTTGTATTTGCGGCAAGTAAAGGTTTGGGAAAAGCTGCGGCATTATCCCTGGCCAATGAAGGCTGTAAAGTGGCGATCTGTTCACGAGATGCAGATAAAATAAAGCAGGCAGCAAAAGATATCTCGGGAATTTCCGGGACCGACGTTTATAGCGAGGCAGTGGATGTTGAGAATAAAATACAAATTGATTCATTTATCGAAAACGTTGCCCAAAAGTGGGGCACAATCGATATTTTGGTTAATAATGCCGGCGGACCACCTGTTGCATCTTTCGAGCAATCTCAGGATGATGAATGGCAAAAATGGTATAATATTACTTTTATGAGTGTGGTGCGCGCTATAAAAGCAGCTTTGCCATATCTTAAGCAAAACAATTGGGGACGTATCATTAATATCACCTCATCTTCAGTAAAATCACCTATCGAAAACCTGGTTTATTCAAATTCGATTCGTTTGGCGGTTGTTGGGTTAGCTAAAACCCTTTCTTTGGATTTGGGACGTTTTGGGATAACTGTTCACAATGTTGCACCAGGTTATCACCTAACCGATGGACTGGAACGGATTATTGATAACAAAGTTGAACATGGCCAAAAACGTGAAGATGTTTTAAAAAGCTGGAGTGAAAATATTCCTCTTGGAAAAATTGGAGAACCACAGGATCTTGCTTCACTAGTGGCATTTTTGGCATCGGGTAAAGCAGGTTATATGTCCGGAACAACAATCCAGGTGGATGGTGGGTTGTATCCCGGAACGCTTTAGATTTATGATTTTAAGACTGAAGGATTGAAGGATTGAAAGATTGAAAGATTGATAAACTGGGGAAATTTTATGTGCAGAAATATTAAAAAACTTCGCTATGAGGACCGCGAACCATCAGACCAGGAATTGCAAGATGCGGCTTTGCAATTTGTTCGCAAAATTAGCGGCTATAGAAAACCATCAAAAAAAAATGAAGAAGCTTTCGATAAGGCTGTTTTGAAAATAGCCGGGATTTCCAGAAAATTATTTAAAGATCTTGAATATAAAACTGTTTGAGGGCTTATTTTTTATTTACCGGTAAACCTTCCAATTCCATTATTTTCAAGGCATTGGTTGTTGGCGATGGGCCGCTTCTTAGCTTATAATCAAAAACCATTTTACCTGATTTAATATCTTCACGGAAATGGAAATTTTTAAGATATGAAATATCTTCTTCAAGTTTAACTAGCTCCAAATCATGCGTTGAAACAAGACCAATTCCGTTTTTTGCTGCCAATTCTTTTATATAAGAAAGACTGCCAATCAAACGCTCCTTATTATTTGTGCCCTTAAATATTTCATCTATCAGAAATAAGACAGGAAAATCTTTGCTTGTTTCAAGGTTCTCCAAAATCTCTTTTAGACGTCTAACTTCAGCATAAAAATAAGAGAGCCCTTCAGATAGCGAATCATTTATCCTGATACAGGAATGAAGTTTAAAAATTTGTGTATTTAATTGATTCGCGCAAACTGGCGCCCCGGCATAGGCCAATGTCAGGTTGAGACCAATCGTCCTCAAAAAAGTACTTTTCCCAGACATATTGGAACCGGTAATGATATTTACCTGGTTGTCTTTTTCAATGGAAAAATCGTTTAGTTTTCTACTTTCCCTGTTAATTAATGGATGCCCCATATTCTCCGAATTAAAATATGCGGAGCTTGCAGCCTGGCTTATTTGTGGAAAATTATATTGGGGATTTAACCAGGAAAATTGCGCCAATGAAGAAAGCGCATCAATATTATACCAGCCTTCAAACCAACCTGGTGCGCGGTCTTTTATGGAAGCTGTAATTTTTTTTAAGCGAAAGGCAACAATGTAATCCCAGGGAACAGCAATATTTAAAATAATGGCCATAACCGGATTCATCCTCAAACCGATTGCAGCAATATAGCGGTTCAACTGTTTGAATATTTTTGAAGGTTTATGCCCGTTTTGCTGAAATGGTTTAAACAATGTTTTTAATGATTCTTTTTTCGACAATGAAAAATTTTCAAGATAAAGAAAAGTTTTGGAGGCGGTCCTAAAATCATCAGCAAGCTCAAAGGTATTGACAAAGAAACTGTTTAAAGAGAGCTGGTTCCATAAATGCAGGATTACATAAAGTGTGAATGAAAAATACCAATATGGAGCGATTTGTTCGAATTGGTGCAGAAGGTATAAAGTGATATTAATTGCAGCCAAACCAATAAGCGTCTTTGCAATCCAGGGAGCTGTTTTTAGCTGGATTTTATGTAACCAGTCGGTAAGCTTTTTTGTATCGGATTTTACGAAAGACTCACTGCGGCCAAAAACCAATAATTTATTTCGGAATGATGTTAGAGAAATTAATTCTTTAACTTGTCCTTGACGGATCGTGATGGTTTTAGAATCTAACTGCGGTTTCAAAAACCAGTCATGAATAATCTTGCTACTTTGTAATGATACAGTTTGATCAATTAACCGGATTAATGAAAATGGTCCGAAAACATCTAAATCAAATCCAAAAGGATGATCAACTTTTTGTTCTGATTTTATTTCCGGGAGTTTACCCCAGTTCAGATTTAAGCGATTTAGATGCTGATCATAGATTGAAATCATTTTGGCAAATTTTTGAATCGATCTTTTAAGACGTGAATGGAAGAAAGTCAAAGCACCAAACCCAAATAAAACAATCGCCATTGATATTGCAGCAAGAATCTCACTTTTTTGATAAATAGCAATCACGGCAACAACTATGGCCAATATTATGGATGCCAATCGGGTCCACGAATATGTTTGGCTAGTTTGTTGAAACTTTTTTTCAAGGTTCGACAGCCGATCAATTTGACGTTTTAAAAGCTTTTCTATTTCCATTAAAATCTCATTTATGTGTAATAAGTATTAGATTTATGCAAAAAGCTTAATGTACAATTTTTTGTAATATCTTTGGCATAAGAATTTTGCAAAACTTTAATTTGATTTTTTTTCAAATTTCATTATTTTCGCCGCTTGTTCGAGGTATAAATTAAAACAAAAGGATTAAAATGAGCAATAATATTGGTGAAACAGCCGGTAAGGTTTGGGATCAATTAAATTCTAATGGGCCAATGACGGTGGCAAAACTTAAAACGGCCCTAAAGGCGGATGTTTTTACATTGAATGCAGCCATTGGCTGGTTAGCCAGGGAAGACAAAATTGAACTTGGAAAAGTTCGTAATTCTGTGACTGTTACCTTAAAATAATTACTCCTTAGAAAGCCCTGTTTTTATATGCAGGGCTTTTGCTTCAATCCCCAAATTTCTTGACTTTATAACCTACCAGCTCTACATTCTTTTATCCCATAAACCCACGGATAATCCAATGAAATATTTCTTTTTTATAATATTTTTTTTAACAAGTTCGCTTGCTCTGGCTGGTGAAACAGTTCATAGAATAATTATTAACGGCGTTATTAATCCAATTGCAACGGAATATATCGAGCAATCTATTGAGCGAGCTGAAATAAGCAGTGTACAGCTCTTGATAATTGAATTGGATACACCCGGTGGACTAATGGAATCGATGCATAATATTATGAAAGCCATTCAAAATGCAAAAGTACCGGTTGCCGTTTTTGTCTCACCTTCAGGTTCAAGGGCAGGTTCAGCAGGAGTTTTTATAACCTATTCAGCACATATCGCAGCCATGGCGCCATCTACAAATATTGGCTCAGCTCATCCGGTATTTGGGGGAGGTGAAAATAAAATGGATTCGACCCAAACAGATATTATGATGGACAAGGTAACCAACGACGCAATCGCAAAAATTAAGGCTGTTGCAGAAAGGCGAGGCAGAAATATTGAATGGGCAGAAAAAGCTGTAAGTGAAAGCGCCAATATCACAGCACAAGAAGCCTTGAAAATGAATGTGATTGATTATATTGTCCCATCAGCAGATTCACTTTTGTCAGTAATTGATGGCAAAACAATTGTTTTGGATAATAGTGAAGAGCGTAAAATGAATACAAAAGGTGCAACAATCATAACATTTGAAATGACCTGGCGACAGCGTCTGTTTGATACACTTATTGATCCTAATGTCGCTGCAGTCTTAATGATGATTGGCATGGCCGGCATCATGCTGGAATTATATAATCCCGGTTCAATTATTCCTGGTGTCGCAGGAAGCATTTCTCTGATTATAGCCTGGTATGCGATGGATGTTCTGCCTCTAAACTACGCTGGTTTGTTTTTAATTGTTGTCTCACTAATAATGTTTTTGCTGGAAATAAAAGTGCCCAGTTATGGTATTCTCACAATTGGAGGTGTTGTGTCCTTGTCCATTGGCCTTATTATGTTAATTGACTCACCCATCCCTGAACTTCAGGTTTCCTGGCAGGTAATTGTTGGCATTGTTGTAATGACGACTCTGTTTTTTGTTTTTGCCCTTGGCTTTGCCATAAAAGCACAGCAATCTAAACCAACAACTGGTTCTGAAGGATTGGTTGGTGAAACGGGTGTAGTATTGAAAAATCTAAGTCCGTCAGGAACCGTTCAGATACACGGTGAAATTTGGAAAGCTCATTCTGATACGACTATAAAAAAAGGAAGCGATGTAGAAGTTGTTGAATATGATGGAAAAAATCTAACGATTAAGGTTAAGCAAGTCTGATAAAACGAATTACTGAATTGGTGAATTATTGATTAGGTATTTCCTCCCAATTATTCATCTGTTCATAAATTTAAGCGAGCTGAAATATAGCTAAATCGAATTCATTTTTCAGATGAGTGATTAAAAAGAATAAATACTTAGGGAGGTTTGTATGCAGTTTTATGTAGCGATTGTTATTTTTCTGGTACTTTTAATCGCCAGTGCAGTCAGGATTTTAAAAGAGTACGAACGGGGCGTAATCTTCCGGTTAGGCCGTATTATCGATTCAAAAGGACCCGGAATAATATTTTTGATTCCACTGATTGATAAGATGGTAAAAGTGAGTTTGCGGACAATTGTAATGGATGTGCCACCGCAAGATGTTATTACCAAGGATAATGTTTCTATTCAAATTAATGCAGTACTTTATTTCCGCGTTGTAAATCCAACAAAGTCGGTTATCGAAGTTGAAAATTTTCTCTTTGCCACATCTCAGCTTGCCCAAACAACTTTGAGAAGTATTGCCGGTCAGGCGGAGCTTGACGAATTGCTGATGGACAGGGATCGTATTAATCAGGAATTGCAGAAAATAATTGATACACATTCCGATCCATGGGGTATAAAAGTTTCGCTTGTGGAAATTAAGCATATAGATTTACCGGAAGAGATGAAACGAGCGATGGCCAAGCAGGCTGAAGCAGAACGTGAACGCCGTGCAAAAGTTATTGCAGCGGAAGGTGAATTCCAGGCAGCCGGAAAGTTGACAGATGCGGCTAAAAAAATTGATGAATCTCCATCAGCGCTTCAGTTACGCTTTTTGCAGACTTTGGTCGAAGTCGGCGCCGAAAAAAATACAACAACTATATTCCCATTACCTTTGGAGTTATTCGCACCATTTATGGACAAGATAAGGAATATAGCCAATAAGTAAGTTTGTCTTAAATGTAAATTTTAAAACCTTATGAAGACTTGGAACCTTCGTAAGGTTTTTTTATTTTCGGTAATACAAAAATTAAACGGATAGTTATGAAATCAAAAATTCTATTACTTTTACTTGTTCTAATACTTTCATCTTGCAGCCTGAATCGTTTTGTCGTTGGCCAAATGTCGCCTGTTTTTAAGGTTAGCGCTGATGCATTGTACGAGGAAACAGATCTGAAATTGGCAGAGCAGGCAATTGCAGCTAATTTAAAACTATTAGAAGGCTTGCTGAAAAATGATCCTGAAAATGAAGAGTTGCTTTTATTATTGGCTCAGGGTTATGCTGGTTATGCGTTGGGTTTTGTGGAAGATGATGATCCTGAAAGGGCAAAGCTGTTTTATGATCGTGCCTTTTTATTTGGCGTTCGGGCATTGCTGAATGAAAATATTCAAAGTTGGAAATGGTCTGCCAAAAACCGTGAATTATTGGAAGGGAAAATCCGGAATAGTGGAAAATCGGATGTTGCCGCTATGTTCTGGACTAATTTTTCACTGGCAGGAAAACTAAATCTTTCACTGGCAGATCCAGCTGCATTGATCCATTTACCTTTAATAGAAAAAATGATTGCCAAAACTGAGCAGTTTGATCCCAAATTCTTTCACGGAGCTGTCTATCTTATGAAAGGATCTATTGCGGGAATGAGGCCAAAAATGCTCGGTGGTAATCCTGAAGTTGCTTTGCAAAACTTTGACAAAAGTATAAAGCTCACAGAAGGTAAGTTTTTATTAAGTTATATTTATAAATCACGCTTTTATGCGGCCAAAACGCTGGATGAAGATCTATTTGATGACCTAATTCAAAAGATTGAAAATTTCGACTTGGGAACCAATCCTGAGATTGCCCTGTTCAATCAAATCGCGAAGAAGAAGGCTAAACTATTAAAGGAACAGAAAGAAGATATGTTCTAATACTAAAGCCCTTAATTGTCATTCTGAACCGCATTTTGGTGAAGAATCCTATCTGTGAGAGTCTTGAAAACAAAGGGCTTGCAGGTAAGCTTTTATCAAAAAAAATATTTAGGAGAAATAATGAATCGCAAAATATTCCAACTAATGTTAATCCTGCTAATTGCAGTGAGTACTGCTTTTGCACAAAAAAAAGTTAAAATAAAATTTGCTACACTTGCACCTGAAGGAACGACCTGGATGAACGTCATGAACGAATTCAGTGAGTCAGTTAAAGAGAAATCCAATGGCACAATTAGTTTTAGGTTTTATGCAGGCGGTACGCAGGGAGACGAGAAAGATGTAATCCGTAAAATGAGAATAGGCCAGGTACATAGCGGCGGATTTACCGGCGTTGGTATGGGTACAATCTTGCCTGAAGTACGCATTTTAGACACACCTTTTTTATATAAAACCAAAGCAGAGGTAGATTTTATTGCGGATAAATTTTTTGATAGATTTGCCGCGGGTTTTGAGAAAAAAGGTTATGTTTTACTTGGCTGGGCAGAAGTTGGCTGGGTTTATATTTATACCAATAAACCGGTTAATGCCGAGTCGGAAATGGATGGTGTAAAAATGTGGATGTGGGAAGGTGATCCAATTTCGCGTGCAACATTTGAAGCATTTAATGTCAGTCCAATTCCCCTTTCCATCACAGATGTTTTGACCAGTTTGCAAACAGGATTAATTGACGGGGTTTATACATCGCCATTGGGTGCAGTGGCTTTGCAATGGTTTACAAAAGTAAAATATGTTTTGGATATTCCCATGGCCAATTCCAACGGTGCCGTGTTAATTTCTAAAAAAATGTTTAATAAGCTTTCTCCGGATCAGCAAAAAATCTTAAAGGAAGAGGGCAGAAAATATTTTGGTAAATTGACTCAATTAAGCCGCGAAGACAATTCCAAATCTCAAAAAACCATGTATGATTATGGTATGCAAAAAACAACGGTGACCGATCCCAAATTATTGGAAGAGTTTGAAGTATTAGGTAAAAAAGCGCGTCAAAACCTTGTAGGAGAATTATACGATCAAAAACTACTGGATGATGTTGAGCAGGCTTTGGAAGAGTTTCGTAAATAATAGAAAGTCAATACAATCCCATAAAAATAAGAATATGAAAAGAAACGATCTTGAAAAATATTTAAACAATCTTTTAGATCTTGAAAAATACCATGATATGTGTCCCAACGGCCTACAGGTTGAAGGTCGTCCGGAAATAAAAAAAATTGTTACCGGTGTAAGTGCTTGTGTTGAACTTTTCGAAGAAGCTTTAGCAAGAAATGCAGATGCTGTTTTAACACATCATGGCGTGATTTGGAATTTTGAAAAACCGCTGTACAAAGGCGGCTATAAAAAACGGATCAAGCTTCTTTTGGAAAATGATGTCAATTTATTTGGTTATCATCTGCCTTTGGATGGCGATCCTGCTTTTGGGAATAATGCTCTTATTGCCAACTTGCTAAATGTCCAGGATGTTCAGCCTTTTGATGAATATAAAGGTGCCTATATTGGCTGCAGCGGTTCATTTGATAATTTACCACCGGAGCAATTGTTTGAACTTGTTAAAAAAGAAATAAATCCTGATGCACAGTTTTTCCCTTTTGGCCCTGAAAAAATAAACTCCATTGGTATAATCAGCGGCGGTGCACAAAAAGAAATCAAAGAAGCTGTTTTACAGGGATTGGATGTTTTTTTAACCGGTGAGGCCAGCGAACATATTTATCATTATGCCAAAGAAGAAGGTATCCATTTTATTGCTGCGGGCCATCATGCAACGGAAGTATTTGGTGTCCAAGCCCTGGGAAAACATATCAGGGAAAAGTTTGGAATTGAAGTTGAGTTTGTAAATATTCACAATCCAATATAAATAATTCTATGAGTAATTATTCGCATGTCAATTATGCCTCATTAACAATTGAGGATAAAAACCCTATAAAACGATTTCTGCAAAATAGACGGCTAAACCATGGGTTGAAAGTTTTAGAGGATCATTCAATTGAATCAAAAATAAATATTCTGGATTATGGTTCAGGTGATGGTGAATTGAGCTTACGTATAAACAGAATCTTACCAAGATCAGATATTAACTGCTATGAGCCGGCGGATTATTTAAGACAACAAGCCGTTCAAAAGCTTTCAGAAAAAAAGCAGATTGAAGTTATTTCAAAAACGGACGGTTTAGAAAATAATTCATTTGATTTTATTTTTTGCCTGGAGGTTTTTGAACACCTTCCACCAAAGATAATCGAAAAAGAACTTCTTGAATTCAAAAGGCTTTTAAAACCAAATGGAAAACTTGTTTTAGGTATTCCAAATGAAATTTTTTTTGCAGCTTTATTTAAAGGGGCATTAAGGTTTAAAAGAAGAAATAATGATTCAGATGGAAGTTTAAAAAATATTTTCTTATCTGCAATTGGGATTCCACCAAAAGAAAGGCTGGAAGTTAAATTTGATGGGATGCCATATTTCTTGCGGCACATGGGTTTTGACTACAGGGTCTTTACAAAACAGCTTTTAAACCATTTTTCAATCGAAAAAAGATATGGAAGTCCTAATTTAAGATTACCTATTTTTTTAAATTTCGAAGTCTACCTCGTTTGTTCGTGAGTTAAGTTTTTTAAATGATTATATATAGGCTTAATAAAATATCGTAATGTAGATTTTAGATGAAGGAGTTTATGTCTCGGGAGGTGTTTCGAAACTTCTAATGGTTTCAAAACTGATGTGCACTAAGTTCAATTTATTTCACTAAATGTTTTATCAGTTTGTCATCAGCCTCAGGAAATTTATACTGATTTAGTTCACTTTTAGTGATCCAGCGAAAATCATCAATTTCAAGGCATTTAACTTCCTGATTTTCTTCAGTCAGATAACAATCATAGAAATACAGTTTTACGCGTTTCATTGAATACTCTGCGGTTTCTGTCCAGAATAGTTTACCAACTTTAATATCTAAATCAGTCTCTTCTTTTATCTCACGGGCAAGGGCAATTTTCTGCTCTTCACCATCTTCCACTTTGCCTCCTGGGAATTCCCATAATCCTGCCAGGTGAAATCCTTCAGGTCTTTTAGTAATTAAAAATTTGTTTTGGGAGTTGTGGATTATTGCAGCTACAACGTCAATTTCAAATCGATTCATTAATTGTGTTTCGCAAGTAGTGATTGTAGTGCCTGTTCGGCTGGAGTGTAATTGTCATTTTCCTGAATAGCCATTTTATAACATTTTAAAGCTTCATCCCAATGGCCCTTAAATTCATACACGCGGCCAAGGTTTAGCCAGGGATAACAATAATTTTTATAATTTGGTGCATCAAGTGCTTTCTTTAGCCAATCCATCGCTTCATCAAATTTATTTTGCTGCAGCAGGTAGGCACCAATATCGTTATATGGATTGCCATAACTCGGGTCAAGATCGATGGCATGCTTACATTCTTCGATGGCCTTATCGTAAAGACCTTTTAAACTTAGAACCCAACCCAGATAAGTATAAGCTTTTGCTGATGGATAAAATTCAATTGAGCGTCTGTAAAAATGGGCAGCACGATCCAGATGACCGTTGTTTTGCAGAATAAAACCTTTTTCAAAAAAATCTTTGGCTATGTCTGATTTGTTGTTTTTGCCCATACATTTTAACGGTTTAAAATATTTGTTAGAGTTGTCATACTTAACGCCAGTGAAGTATCCTTTCCGGGAAGTGGATTCTTCACTTTACTATGTAACGTTTCAGAATGACAATTGTAGGCTATAAAAAACATTACTTACCTCAATAACTCCGACACAGATCTCTTGGTGTTGATATGATAAATCACTTTGGCAAAAAGTGGTGCTATGGAAACTTCATCATACCATTCATTTCTTTTCAGAAAATCCTTACCATGCATTACTGCGTCTGTTCCAATAATTCGGGTGATTACCCCTTCTTCATAAGCCTTGCTCATAATTTCTTCTGCATGCCCGTTAAAAAATGGCAGGGAACAGGTTATGTAAATATTTCCGGCGCCTTTATCTTTCAGCAATTTTGCCGCATTAACCATTGTACCACCTGTGCTAATCATGTCATCGGGTATCAAAACATCTTTTCCGGTTACATCACCCACCAGACGCATACTTTCAATTGTACTGGCTTTGGAATAGTCGCGTGCTTTATCCACAATCGCAAGATCGGTTTCCATGGTTTTAGAGTAAAAGCGGGCTTTTTCTGCTCCTCCTACATCCGGGGCTGTAATGACCAAGTTATCTGTTTTATAATTGTTTTTAAAATGTGTTAACAGTGTACGCGATGCATGCAAATCTTCCATGCGTGCAGTTGTAAAAAAGCCCATAATCGCTTCGGCATGAACATCCAAAGTTATTACCCGGTTTGCACCGGATACTTCTAAAAACTGTGCAACCTGCTTTGCCGTGATTCCTTCCCGGGTTTTTTTTCGTTCCTGGCGCGAATATGCATATTGTGGCATTACGACAGAAATCGAATCAGCATCGGATTGGTAAGCGGCGTGGACAGCTGTAAACAATGCCATCAAATTGTCATTTATTGATTTTTCGGATCGTGGATCATCAAAACACTGAACGATATAATGGTCATCGCCACGTATGTTTTCAGAAATTTCACTTTTAATTTCGCCATTCCCAAAAGTGATTTCACGAGAAGTGGTCCGGCGAATCTGAATTATATCGCCCTCACCTCTAATTTTTTGATTAAGGGATTTGATTATCCGTTCGGCAAAATCTATCCCGGAATCACAGGCTGAGATGCTGAGCGCGCCGCGTTCACCTTTTCGTTTATGGAGAAATGTCTGGGTCATTTAAATATCCTCTTAAATTGTTTTAAAAAACGGAAAACTGCGGCGAATAATTTCACCTAAATTTTCATGTATTTTTGTATTTGATGCAAGAACGTAAGAGCTGTTCATATAATAAGGCTTATTCCAAAAATCTGTGATTGTACCGCCGGCTTCTTTTATTAAAATTGAACCTGCCGCCATATCCCATGGTTTTAAACCAATTTCCCAATAGCCGTCAAATTTGCCACTGGCGATATAAGCCAGATCTATTGCAGCTGCACCAAGCCGTCTTGCTCCAATGCTTTGTTCAAAAATCCCTGCAAAGACTTCAAGATATTCTTTTAAAATGTGTTTATTTTTAAATGGAAATCCCGTTGCAATAAAACTTTCCGTTAAAGTTTCTGTCTGTGAAACCCGGATTGGCTTACCATTAAAAAATGCTCCTTGTCCTTTTTCGGCCCAAAACATTTCATTTGTGATTGGGTTATAGACAACACCACAAATTATTTCATCATCAAATTCCAGGCCAATTGAAACCGCAAAAACCGGGATATTATGCAAGTAATTTGTTGTACCATCCAAAGGATCAATAATCCAGCGATAAGAATTTTTTAGCGCATCTGTTCCGCTCTCCTCAGCAAGTATTTCATGCTTGGGAAAAGCCGACCGGATTATTTCAATAATTTTCTTTTCAGAGCTTTCATCAACAAAACTTAGGAAATCGACGGAGGATTTTTTGCGAATCTCACTTTGCTGAACTTTGCCAAAGTTTCCAGTTAATATTTTTCCGGCTTCTATGGCTGCTGTTTTGGCTGTCTCGAGAAAATTGGTCATATTCCAAACTTGTCATTCAGAGCGTAATGCAATGGAGTGAAGAATCTCATGATTTTAATTGAGTTAACCATTTGTGGATGCTTCGTTCCTCAGCATGACACCTATAAAAAAAGCCTTGCAGGCAAACACCCACAAGGCTCAAATTAATTTACATTTTCCAAAACCATGTCGTGGAATTGACCATTTGTGCCAATCACGCCACGGTTATTTTTTAGTTTTTTTCCCTGGCTAAAATCCAGTGGATTGCCATTTATATCGCTGATAATTCCACCTGCTTCTTCTACAATTATTACGCCGGCCGCATGGTCCCATATCTTTTCACGATAATCGGGCATTTCCGGCTTTGGCAGCCTCAAATAAACTTCTGCTTTGCCTTGGGCCAGAACGGCATATTTTACCTGGCTGTCTACACGTACCGAATCTTTGCGCTCTCCAAAGGCATCAATTATTTTAGCTTGTGCACCATGGTTGGCATGTCCGGTTTCCACACTTTCCAGAAAGCGTACTTTTTCATCCGGGTTTTGATTGGAGACATTTATATCGCGTGAACTGTCCATGGAGAAATTGCAAGCTACTGAACCGTCTCCTTTTGTGGCATATAAAAGTGTGCCTTGGTTTTGATCATCATAATCAAGGTTTGGGCAGCCCAACACGCCAAGAACAATTTCACCATTTTTAATTAGGGCCAATGCCACCGCATATTGTTCGCCACGCAAAAATCCTTTAGTGCCGTCAATAGGATCCAAAGTCCAAAACAGATCATTGGCTTCCCCGTTACCTAAATCGATGGCATCAATTATCTGATCGTTATGCCAATCGCCTAAAAACGATTTAATTTTATCTAACAGTGATTTGTTTTCTGCTTCTTTTAATGAGCCGGAATCTTCTTCGCCAACAATTGGGATATCCGGAAATTGTTCATTTAATATGCTGCACACAATTGCCTGAGATGCATAATCTGCAATTGTTACCGGGCTTTTATCTTTTTTTGTGATGCTGTCTTCGCTAACAAGCTGCGCCTGAATTTCGCTGCAAATCATTGAGGCGGCTGTAACCGCTTTAATAGCACTGTTTAGATATTTTTCCATCCATGAATCCGATCTGTTTGAGAGGTGATTTGTTGTGGCGCAAAATTACAGTTATTAGGATTGGAAAGCAAAGGAAGTTGACATGAAAATTTTTTATTGAAAAGGAGAATATATTTAATATTCAGTGTTCAAAATCCAGTTAACTATCATTTCATCAGACATCAATTTTCCAATTACCCGGTAGTCGGAGTCCTTCAAAGGATTATCTGTGTTTAGCTTTTCAGACATAACTCCAATTTCCGGCTGATAGTAATTTGAATGAACAAAACTTGTTTTATTATTTTTTACAATGATGAACCCGACATGACTATCAAGCCCGACTAAGTAAAGGCCATCTCCAGCATCTTGAAGATGTTTTTCTACTTCAGAAATTGGTCTGTTTGAAAAACGTTTGATATTATTCTTGGCAAGTTTTTTAATGAATACTTCCGATGCGGACTGCGCCCATTGAACTCTTGGAATATTAAATCCAACATCGGTTAAGATATTTGTTACAAAATAACCACAGGCAATTTTTCCCTGTCCTGGTATTCTGGTTGCCCCATTAAAATCCCATTCTGTTCCATACCAAAAAGGAAAAATATCAGATGCTATTGTTTTGATTAAGAATTTTCTTGCCTGGTTGACGATTGAATCTTTTGTTGTGGAATCGGAGATAGTATATAATTTTTTTATTTCCTCTCTTTGAACCACTATTTCCTGAATAACAGTTGAATACTCCTTTACTTCAGTTTGTCCGTTGCTGGGAACTGCTGAAAAAAGGGATACTATTATTATTATTATCAAGAATTTATTGGATATGAGATTTTTGTCCAGAAAAGTTTTCCTTTTGTTGATTATCTCGTTGATTGATCCACCTTTTTTAGCACAAATTTTGTTTGGAACCTTCCATACCATGCAGGTCGCGTTCCATCAGGATAAATTTCATCAAACATTGTTAAATCCATTTTATTGTTTTCTATCTTGAACCGATAAAACTGTTTACCGCCCTCAAAACCAGGAACTTTGGCGATCTTTGCCGTTGTGGTTATTGTTGAATCAGAGTATCTGTAATCTCCACAATTAAAAACTATCGATTTAAACCCTGATAATATTTCGGGGTCGGTTGGTTGGGATAGATTTTGGAAAGGAACCCTTGGAACGTCTGTTGGAGTCCACATGATTGAATAGCTATCAGCAGTTAATATTAACATTCCTGGTTGGGCTTTTTCGATTGAAAAGGTTGTGTCCTTGGTAATCCAATGGATTGATTGCATTTCCCAGGTTCCTAAAAATGTAGGGTTTTTAATATCCTGCTGTTTTTCTTGAGAATAATTCTGACAGGAGCAGAGCACCATGATAAGAAATAATAAAAATGTGGTTGTAAAAATTAGTTTTGAACTCATTGTTTTTCCCTTCTCAACATTATGTAAGCTTTCTAATTGTAGTAATTGGTTGATTAGTGCCCTTCGATTATATGTCCGGTCTGGTTTTGAATTATAGCTTTGTGGTTGCAGTTATTTCCTGAGATATTATTTGTAAGTTGATTTAAGGTTGCCTTAATATTTTTTCCATCTTTCTGCCTTTGGCCAATTCGTCAACCAACTTGTCCAGGTACCTCACTTGTTGTGTTAAAGGTGTTTCAATCTCTTCTATGCGGTAGCCGCAAATAACGCCTTTAATCAATTCCGCATTTGGATTTAATTTTGCTTGTGCAAAGAATGTTTTAAAAGTCGCTTTTTCATCAATTAGCTGTTGAAGCTTTTCGTTATCAAAGCTGGTCAGCCACTCAATCACCTGTAGCAACTCTGCTTTGGTCCGGCCTTTCTTCTCGACTTTTGTGATATAGTGTGGATACACTGAGGCGAAAGTCATTTTTGCGATCCGCTCATCATGTTCGGGTGTTGTTGTCATACCTAATCTCCTGGGATTATTTTATTATTTCAATTTTGTAAATTTTAATAAGGGGATCGAAAGTGTCAATTTTGGTGTACTGAATATTTTCAATGGAATTTATTAACCCTTCAGTGAAGCCATTTTTTTTATAACTATTATAATTATGGTAATGTCCTGTAAACCTTTGGTCCAACCACAGCAGTGTGTTCTGTCTGCGATTTTCAGGTTTTGAAAATCCACACACAATAATTGTTTTTGAAGTACCAATAATTCTTTTTAATAATTCCTTTGTTTCGGTCCATGGCAGTACATGGAAAAACAGACTTGCTATTGAATAATCAATTTTTGTTTCAGGTAAAAACTCTTTTGATAAATCTTTTATTTCAAATTCAAGATTGTTAATACCCTCTTTTTTTTTACGTTTAGCGCAATATGCAATCAATGGTTCCGATATATCCAGGCCAATCCCTGTGTGAATTTTTCCTGATAGATTAAAAAGTAAATCGCCATTTCCACATCCAAACTCTACCACAGTTGAATTTGGCTCAACAAGTTCTGTAATTTGCTGACGTATAGGACGTAAGTATTTGTCTACCGTATTTGCTTTAAATGTTCCTATCATATTAATTACTATTTGACAATTTTTTTTTTGCCGCTAAACTATCATATATAAAATAAAATGTAAAATAATAAGACACATCCATGATGTTAAAAAGGTTTTGGGTTAAAGCCAATTCCAAAACTTATACCCGGACCTTTAAAATTTTTCGAAACTAAATACGACAAATTAATTGAAAATTTAATATTTCTTTCAATTACATATGAACCTATAGAAGCACCAAAGGCAAAGGGATCATCAGAATTAATCCCAAATACCGCACCTGCATCTATGGACCATATAGTCTTCGGAATTTGTATTAAATCAAATCTTGAAGCTATATAATAAAAGCGTGAAGTCTCTCTCTTATCGTATCCGAACTCAGCAGGCCTGAAATTGATAAATAAGAAATTATTAACACCTAAACCAAAATAGTAACCTGGCTTTAGGGTAAATTCAATTTCCAGTGATTGGTTAACCAAATTATCCGAAACTATACCAATGTTTGATTTAAAAAAAACACCATTCTTTAAAGGGGGTTTGATAATCTCTTCATTTAAATATGCTTCTCCTGTTTCTGGAAAATTCAGAACTTCGAGCACACTAGTTGCATTATATTCAATGTTGTTTACACTAATTAAAAATACTGAATCAGGCCCGTCAGAATTCACAAACATTAAGTAGTTGTCAGACTCAGCTAATACCTTACATTTTATTCGGCTCGAATCATTTAAATAAACAAAGTCTGCTCTTGAAAAGATAAATGATTTTATAAACTCTTTCGGAACTATCCTTATTATCGGCCCTTTTTTTATACTTACATTTTGATCGGTTGAATGAGTTATTATTCCTTCATAGGCCTGGTCATTTATTAGTAAAATTGAATCAGCAATTAATTTGTTAACAGTTATGAATGTGAAAATTAGTAAGATTATATTTTTCATGGATTAATTTTAACAATTCTTAAACAACTTTACTTGGATTCAATTAATAAAAACAACAATTGATGTTATAATTTAACAGTTATGGAGCAAGTTACAAAATACACCTGATATAATCTCACAATCTGGCCATTTCTACCTTTTTTCTTTCTTGCCACGTTGGTATATTGCGTTAAGCGTTTCTCTCAAATTTCAAATACTATCTTTTTTACAAAACCAAGCGGGGCATCCAATGCGCAATTCTATTAAATCCATCCTGGCATTTTTAAGTATTATTTTTTTCTTGTTTATCTCCTGCGAAAAAACAGACACGGCAAAAATCTCTGAAGAAATTGATATGGAGACAGCAAAAACAATCAGCCATTTACCGCTGGAGGTGATGGAGCCAGATGGGTTAATTAAAATCCGTTTTGTAAACCCAGTGGTTGATGAGAAAAAAATTGGTGCGTCCGATCTTGAAGATGTCTTTGAATTTGACCCTGCTATTGAGGGTGCTTTATCCTGGCAAGATAAGAGGACTTTGGTTTTGAAGCCCACATCCGGGTTAATTGCACATGAAAACTATAGCGGCTCAATTGTCCTGGAAAATGTGGATGCCGATAAGTTTAAAGGAATGGAGCCGGTAAATTTTGAGTTTCGCGTTGCCGGCCAGGAATTGACTTCGTTTGATGGTGATTTTGAGCTGGCAGAAAAAGGCAATCCTAAAAAAGTTTATTATGCCGGAACAATAAATTTCGCATTAAATGCAGATCCTAAAGTGATTGGACAATATTTAATTATTAAAAAAGGAGGCGTCAAAGTTGGGGTTAAAGTTGAAGCCGGATCAGGAACAAACCAAATCACTTTTAAAACGGATATAATTACCCGCAATAACATTGAAAAGAATTTTAGAATAGAGTTAATAAACGAGGAACTTAAGCTGCCTTCAGCTTTTTTTAGGGAAATTAAATTAGCCGCTCTTCAGGATTTAAGAATCAACAATATTAAAAAGGATGAAAGCGGTGGACAGCCCCGCGTAAAAATTGATTTTTCTGATGAGTTGGACAGAGAGCAAAATATTGATGGTTTTATTTCGATTGAACCAAAAATTGATTTCACCTTTCGCAAAATGGGAAAATCAGTTCTAATCAATGCGCCTTTTGAATATGGCAAAACATACACTTTTGATGTACAGAAAGGAATCGCCAGCAAATGGGCCACAAAAACCAAAACACTTTTTCATGAAATCATTACTTTTGAAGATTTACTGCCGGAAATCAAATTCTCCAAAAGCGGCGTTTTCCTGCCATCTACTAATCTACAAAAAGTTGCTTTTATGTCTGTGAACGTACGACGGGTAGAAATAAGTGTAACCCAGGTTTTCGAAAATAATATTGGACAATTTCTGCAAGAGGGCAATCTTGATGGTAATAAAAATCGAAATAATCGGTTTTGGGGTATCGAACGTGTTGGTGTAACACTTGCCACGCAAGATTTGGAAATCGGAGATACAAAAAATCGCTGGCTGCAACACGAAGTTGATTTGAGTAATCTTATCAAACCTACTATGAAAGGTTTATTCATCCTTTCACTGCGATTTGAACGAAATGATATGATTTGGGACAGCAATGCAAACAGCGAATATTCCTCTTACAGAAACCGCCGTAACCGCTATGGTGATCCAGGATCCTATTATTATATAAACAATAAAGGGCGCATTTTTAAGCCGGTTATTTTATCAGATATTGGCCTGACCTATAAAAAGCTGGATGGAAAAGCCATTGTTTATGCTACAAACCTGTTAAACACAGATCCGCTGGAAAATGTAAAAATCAGACTACGTACCTATCAAAACCAGGTAATTGCTGAACGAGTGACAAACAACAGTGGTATTGCCGAATTTGAAAAGACAGACAAGACAGTTTTTTATATCGAAGGCGAACGCGACGGGCAACAGAGCATAATTAAAATTAATGAAATGGCATGGAATATTTCCAATTTTGATGTGAGTGGAAAACAAAGAAGCAGTGGCGGGATAAATGCTTTTACATTTACAGAACGGGGTGTTTACAGGCCGGGTGATACTGTAAATGTTTCAATTATTGTGCGTAATAAATCCGGCACTTTTCCGGATGACCATCCCGTAACAATGAAAATTAAAAATCCTTTAGACCAGCTTGTCCATACAAAAACCCTTAAAAAGGCCAAAGATGGATTCTATTCTTTCCGTTTTAATACAAGCCCGCAAGACCCAACAGGGAATTATAATGCTCAGTTTTCCACGGGTGGTGCTAACTTTGCGCATACTGTAAAAATTGAAACAGTTGTACCCGAGCGACTGAAAATAAAACTGGAAACATCCCCAGAGAAAATAACTTTTGAACAAAGGAAACTGAATCTGGATATTCAGACAAATTACCTGTTTGGCAATCCTGCTGCAAACCTGGAAACAAATGTCAACGTTACTGTTCGTGATGTGCCGGTTTCATTTGCAAAGTATCCTGGATTTACTTTTAAGGCCGCACATACATCTTTCCAGGAAATTGATCAAAATGTTTCGCGCAAAAAGCTGGATGCGAACGGCCATTTAAACATCAACTGGAAGGCGCCCGATTTTAGCAAAGCACCTGGCCTGTTGAGAGCAAGTTTTAATGTAAAGGTTTTTGAAAAAGGCGGACGGTTTGCACAAAAAGACATCAGTGTTCCCATAGAGCCTTTCAAATATTTTGTAGGAGCCCAAAAGCCGGATTTAAAATGGGGTTATGCCCGAATAGGCAGAGATATAGAAATTCCTGTCATCCTTGTAAATAATGAAGGACAAAGTGTTTCCGGCAAACCATTGAGATACAAAATCTACAGAAATGAACGTTATTGGTGGTGGGAATACAACAGCCGCGATCAATACCGTATGCGTTATAAGTCCGACAGCAGCACCGATCTTGAAAAAGAAGGTCAGCTTATCTCCGGTACGATGCCAACCATTTTAACCTATAAACCCGAAGAGAGCGGGCAGTATTTGGTTGAAGTTTATGATGATTCTCCCGGCGGACATGTAACATCATTTTTTATTAGCGCCTATCGTTGGGGCGAAAATCCTGAACAACAGAAAAATGCCGGTACGCTTGTTTTAAAAACGGACAAAGAAAAATATGCACCGGGCGATGAAGCGGTGGTCACATTTCCTGTGCCGGAAAAAGGTGCAGCTTTGGTGACAGTTGAAAAAGGGCGTGACGTTTTGACAAGTACATGGCATAAATTGGAAAAAGGAAAAAATGAGCTGAGTATAAATATTTCTGTTACAGAAAAAATGCTGCCTACAGCTTACGTCTCGGTCTCGGTAATCCAGCCGCATAGCGAAACGACCAATGACCGGCCAATCCGCACATACGGCGTTGTTCCCTTAAATGTGGCCGATCCTGCAACAGAACAGGAAGTTTTTATCAAGATGGGTGACGAGCTGGAAACAGGCAAACCTTTTGAGGTAGAAATCCAGACAGCAGATAAAAACCAAACCCAATTTACTGTGGCAGTGGTTGATGAAGGTTTGCTGCAACTTACCCGCTTTAAAACACCTGAGCCCTGGAAACATTTTTACAGCAAAGAGCGGCTTGGCGTTTTGACCTATGACTTATATGGCCATATTCTCGGTGCCAACCATGGTGATATTTTCCGTACTTTTTCCATTGGTGGTGGCATGGAAATGGATAAAATGAGTGCTGAGGAAGATGAAGATAAAACAGCTAAGCGTTTTAAAGCCGTCTCAATGTTTGAGGGACCGTTGCAAACAGACAGAAACGGTCATGCAAAAGTAAGTTTTAAAATGCCGGATTATATCGGGGCAGTGCGGGTGATGGTTGTTGCAGCAAATAACGCACGTTATGGTAACACAGAAAAAACTGTTCCGGTTAAATCGGATCTTATGCTGATGCCAACACTTCCCCGTGTTCTTGGCCCGGAAGATGAAATCAGTGTTCCGGTAACTGTTTTTCCCATGAGGGAAAACCTGGGAGATACAAAAGTGACGCTGGAAGTGGATGGCCCGATCGAAGTAATGGGAGCAATTAGCCAGCAATTAAACTTTGCAAAACCTGAAGACAAAGACCTGCTTTTCAAGATTAAGGCAAAGGCCGGAGTCGGTATTGCCGCAATCAAAATAACGGCAAAGTCGTCCAGGGCCAGTGCAGAATATGAAACAGAAATCCAGGTTCGTACATCATCGGATATGGAATATTTGACTGAGGAAAAGACCGTTAAACCCGGTGATAAACTGACTATGAATATCCCTGGAAATGGCATCGCCGGAAGCAACCAGGCAACTCTTACAATCCGCCGTACCAAAGATTTGAATTTTGGCAAACGCTTGTACCGCCTGATCCGCTACCCTTATGGCTGTATTGAGCAGACCACATCATCGATCTTTCCGCAATTATATCTTGAAAAGTTCATACCAAAATCATCCCTTGCAAAAAAAGATATTGATGATAATATCAACAAGGGCATTAAAAGGCTACGCAAGTTTAAGCTACCGTCGGGTGCATTTGGCTATTGGCCAGGTGCCAAAACACCAAGCATGTGGGGTACAAATTATGCGGGTCATTTTATGATTGAAGCCAAACGCAAGGGGTATCATGTGCCGGATGATTTGATGAATGACTGGATAAAGTTTCAGAAATCGCAGGCTTTGCTTACATCAGGAAATATAAAAACCCGTATTTACAGATTGTACCTTCTTGCGCTTGCAGGTGAGCCCATTATAGGCCCAATGAACCTGATTCGTGAATCCAGTTTATCTGCACTTAAAGATGTTGAGCGTTGGATGCTGGCCTCGGCATATAAATTGGCGGGCGTTGAAAGTGAAGCAAATACAATCCTGAAATCTACAGGATTTTTTGTAAAGCTTTACCGTGAATTTTCCGGGACGTATGGTTCCAGTGATCGAGACAAAGCGATGATTCTGGATCAGGTAGTTCAGTTTCAGCAATATGAAAGGGCTAATAAACTGGTAGATGAACTGGCAACTTTATTAAGGTCAAAGTCGTGGCTTTCTACCCAGGAGAGTGCATTTATTTTACTTGCCATGGGCAAATATTTAAATGCAACAAGCACCGACGATCAAAAACCAATTTCTGGAAAAGTTACGCTGCCAACTGGTGAAAAGGTAGCTTTCAATTTTGAGGGGGCAACATTTGATTTGCCGGTTGAAGAAGGATTTGGTGATAATCTTTCTATCGAGTTGGACAATTCGACTAAGGCCAAACGTGTTTTTGCAATATTAAACTGGAGTGGACAGCCTTTAAAAAGCACTCAGAAGGATGAATCGAAAAACCTGGAACTTGACATTCAATGGTTGGATGAATCTGGCAGAGTTATAAACCCGGCAAATGTAAAACAGGGTACAACTTTTTGGGGGCGTTATAGTGTAAAAGTGCAAAACAGCCGTTTGACTGTAGAAGAATTAGCCTTGACCCAAATTCTCCCTGCCGGCTGGGAAATTGAAAACCTGCGTCTCAATCAATCGGATCTGCCATCTTGGACCAGAAATTATAAACTAAAAAAAGCGGAATATGAAGATATTCGTGATGACCGGATTAGCTGGTTTTTCGATCAGCGAGGGTATGAAAAACAAAAAGATTTTCTGGTAAAAATAAATGCTGTTACCGTTGGTGAATTTTTCTTGCCGGGTGCAACTTTCAACGCCATGTATGACAATGAATACCGGGCAACCAAATCCGGCAAAACGGTTGTTGTGACTGGAAGGTAAAAGTTGATTATCGATGCCATCCGACAGCGGTAGGATGGCATCCTTTTTTGAGGATTTTACTGTTAAACAACCTGACTTTTTTGCATCAAGGGTAAAAAAGTCGAAAAAATTAATCCAGTCCAAAAATCTCAAAAGTAATTTTGCGGCGCTTCTTTCCATCTTCATTATTTCTAATATCAATATTCATGGCAAAAAAGAAAACGTTGTCATCTTTTTCCAGCCAGCCCACATACCAGCCAATTTGTGGATTAAAACGAATCGCCCAACCCGTTTTTGCATGTAGTGTATAATCCTCTTTTTTCTTGCGGATTGTAATTTCTTTTACAATATCCATCGACCTTTGAGAAAAAGGAAGTTGGTTAAGGTATAATTTTTTTAAAAGTTCAATTTGTTGTTTTGGCGTAATACGAATGCCGCCATCCAGCCAAAAGCGGTCTATACCACCGGAAATATTCCGGTTGCCATAACCCACACTATCAATCCAAAACTGCATTCTCTCTTCACCAATACGGCGGGCACATTCCTGGTAAAACCAAACAGCAGAATGCTCAATGGCACTGCTAAGATTGTGGTCACTTTCCCAATTTTTTAAAAACTTTTTTTTGCCATCCCACTTAAAAGTTTCATTTTCATCTTTAACAACTCCTTCTTCCAGAATAACGAGGGAGTTGAAAATTTTAAATGTTGAAGCAGGGATTGCAGCACTATCTGCCCGGGATGGATTATGGATTGTAAAATTACCGGCGTTTAGATCGTACAAGGCAAAAGTTCCTGTGGCGTTGTATTTTTTAAAAACAGCAGCTATTTGATCCGGACTAATGGCTTTTGATCTTTCTGCTGCTATGCTAAAAAGATTACTTACAAAGAGTAAAAGAAAAACCTTTTTCATTTATTCACCTCAAAAATATTTTCTGTTCCAGATTGCAAAATTTTAATATTTCCAAATATATTTATTTTTAGGTTAATTTGTTTCTATTCTTTTAAAATAATACAGAAATAAATTTAGCATTTAATGCCGTTCAATCTAAAAATATATACTAAACAGGTATAAAAATGGAAGAGAAAATTTTGACCTTGCATCCACAAGGCAAACAAGGTGTCAACATTCTCAAACGGCGGTACGATCAAATAAAAGATGATATTTTAAAAGTACTCGAAAATGAGGATGAGGTGACTTACCAGTATTTAAGCGATAAACTGGTCCATGAAATGTCAGATTCATTTGATGGTAAAGTTGTTTGGTATGTTGTAACTGTAAAGCAAGATTTAGAGGCGCGTGGAATTATTGAGCGAGTCCCCGGAACAAGCCCGCATAAAATCCGAATAAAATAGGCTTATGAAAGAACAAACTTATAATTTTAATTATAAAAATTTTGATTTAGAAGTTTCCTGTTTTGTACGACCGGGAGGTTCATCAACACTTCTATTTCTACATGGTCTGGGTTGTGCCAAAAATGACTTCTATGGCGCTACCCAAAATCAATATTTAAAAGAGATGACTTTGATTGGGATTGATTTTCCAGGTTGTGGCAATTCTTCTTATCCGGAAAAGGCCCGATTTGGAATTGATGATCTTGTAAATATAACTGATCTTGTGCTGGACAAATTAAACCCTGGAAAGATTGTGGTTTTAGGCCACAGTATGGGCGGTCTGGTTGGGCTGTTATTTACAGAAAAGTTTCCTGCAAAAGTTACGGCATTTATAAATGTTGAAGGAAATTTGGCAGGTAGTGATTGTTTTTTTTCACGCAAAGTTGCAGGAATGGAGAGAGGCGAATTTATAAACCATGCTTTTGAAAAATATATTTTTCGTGTAAAAATAAACCAAAATAAAGGTTTGCAGGAGCATGCTAAAATATTAAAAAAATATGCCAGCGCCGCAGCTATGCGTGATGTATGTCCAACCTTGGTAAGTTATTCTGAAGAAGAAGATGTGCTAAAACGGTTTTTAGATTTGAGAATGCCTGTCCAGTTTATTTATGGGTCGCAAAACAATAAATTGCCATATTTACCAGCTTTAAAAAACTCTCATTGCAAGATTGATGAAATAAGTAGCAGCGGACATTTTCCCTTCTATGAAAATCCTGATCTGTTTTATGAAGTAATTGCAAAATTTATAAAAATGAAGTGATGCGGTGATGAATGTTTTAAATCATATTTCCGCTTCATTTTGTTATTAATTTTTTCGATTCACTATTGCATAAACATTGCTCGTTTAATATTTACGATTATTATAAATAAATTCGTTATATAATTCTGATAGATAAAAATCATTAGAGCCGGAAATATCTTAATGTAGTTTAAGCTTCGTTCTACTTCCAACTCCAAAAAAAAAATACCAAAATAATGGATTGGCTTTTAAAGCCGAATACCTGTTTATTATTGTATTTAACAAAAAACCAACATTAAAGATTACATGAAAAATATTGTAGAATTGAGTCTTTATGTAAATGGCATGAACTCAAACAGCAACACCATCTACACTCGCTTAACAAAACAATGCGAAGACCAGTTTGGTACAGATTATTCACTAAATCTGTACGATTTAAAAAAAGACCCGGCCGCAGCAGTAAACCAAAATATTATGGCCACCCCTACCTTAATTCGTATTTCGCCGCTTCCCCAATTGCGTGTTACAGGAAACCTGACAAATATGAGAAATGTAATGTTGGCCTTAAAACTCCTACCCGGAAAAATAAAAGGATTTTAAATGATTCCGGAAAAACTAAATATATTGCAAATCGGCAATGATGCCGAAGACAATGCTTTTCTAAAATCAATCCTGAAACAAGAAGAACAAATTGATATAAAACTGTCCTGGAAAAAAAACCTAAAAGATGGTATTAAGTTTTGCAAAGGACTTAAAAATAAAGTTGATATTGTTTTACTGGATTTGTTTTTACCTGATTGCGATGGCTTAGCTACGATAAAACTGTTTGCGAATACTTTGCCTCAATTTCCTGTGATAATACTTGCTGGTTCTGAAGATGTTGGTATGGCCCGTGGCGCGCTGACATTCGGTGCGCAGGATTATATCATCAAGGGGCAATTTGAACGAACATTACTTGTAAAATCCTTATTATATTCTATTGAGCGACAACGTTTAAAATTAAAATACAGGGATCAAAAAGAAGATCTTGAACAGATCGAGGATAAATTACAAACTATTATAACAACCGATCTGGATGGAATTTTAATCATCGATCATAGAGGCCACATACGTTTTTCAAACCCTACTGCAGAAAAAATTATGGCAATGCCGGCAAGCCGGTTAATTGGTGAGCTCTTTGGTATTCCGCTTTTGGGCGATAATAATATTGCAGAAATTGAGGTTCACTCTACTCAAAAAACACCAGTTCTGGTTGAGCTGCAAATGGTGGATATTAACTGGCGTGGCATGGATGCCTATTTGTGTACAATGCGTGATATCACCGAACAGCGCTCCACCGAAACAGCCATTAAGGAAAATGAAGAAAAATTTATGGCAGTAGCCGGCAGTTCCTCAGATGCAATCATCCATTTTGATGAATCGCAAAACATTGTTTTTATTAATTTTGCGGCCGAAGAGATTTTTGGAATACAAAAAAAAGATGTTCTTGAGATTGGTTTGCATTACGTTTTTAAAAATAATCCGGACTTGCTAAAAATTATTGATAATTTAGGAACTGTTGCCAGCAAACAAATTTACCGGGATATAACCGGGTTTCGTGAAAATGAAGATTCCTTTCCGATGGAAGTTTCGTTGACCACATTTAAGAGGAAGGGCAAACGGCAGGTTGTTTGTATTATCCGTGATACTACAGAGCGCAGACGTGCTGAAAATGATTTGATGAAAACACGTCAGCAATTGGTAGAAACCCAGGATGAGTTAAAAAGCAACAGGCAAAAACTGGTAGAAGTTGAAAAGCTGAATAGCGTGAAAGAATTGGCCGGCGCAATTTCACATGAATTTGCACAACCTTTGCAAGCCTTGTACAACTATTTGCACTTAATCCAGAATGTGGAAGCACGCGATGAGTATTTTGAAAAATCACGCGAAATGCTAAACCGCATTTCAGAATTGACCACAAACCTGAAAAATATTACAACAATCCATAAAATGGATTATCTGGAATCAAAAATACTTGATCTTTTTGCCTCGAGTGAACCGGGAAGAAAAGTATTAAAATCCAAAATTTTAGTGGTTGATGATGAGCGGGAAATTCTTGAAACAATGATGGATATTTTTAAAAATGCCGGCTATTTGTGCAAAGGCGCCAGTGATGGTAAAGAAGCCTTCGAATTAATCCAAAACGAGGCTTTTGATTTAATTTTATGTGATGTTATGATGCCAAGGATGAACGGCGTGGATTTGTTAAGAAATATTAAACGAATAAAATATAAGACACAATTTATATTTTTAACGGGTTATGATATTCCTCTTGAATATGAGGAAATGGTGCATGAAGCAAACTATACAATCCAAAAACCTATATCATTTAATGACTTGTTAAACTATGTCGAAAACGCTTTATATAATTAAAGTCATTTTTATCTTAAAATATTAGAAACTAATGTTTAAAAGCATTTTTTTTTTTTGTAAATTAACAATTGCTAGTAATTAAAACCAAAGATTAGAGGAGTAAGAAATGTCAGTTAAAGTAGATCTTTCAAAATATGGAATTAAGGATGTAACAGATATTGTTCACAATCCGTCCTATGACACTTTATATGAAGAAGAACTGAAACCTGAACTTAAAGGATATGAGCGTGCACAAAAGACTGAGCTTGGTGCATTGAATGTAATGACTGGTATTTTTACCGGTCGCTCACCAAAGGATAAATTTATTGTAGCTAATGATGCCACAAAAGAGCATTTTTGGTGGACAACCCCGGAATCCCCAAATGATAATAAACCCATTACTGAGGAAGCCTGGAACTACCTTGAAGAAATTACCACAAAACAGCTTTCTGGTAACCGTTTATTTGTGGTAGATACTTTTTTAGGTGCTAATAAAAATAGCCGCCTGAAAGTACGTTTTATTATGGAAGTTGCATGGCAAGCCCACTTTGTAACAAACATGTTCCTCCGTCCAACAGCAGAAGAATTGGAAGACTTTGGTGAACCGGATTTTATTGTTATGAATGCTTCAAAAACAGAAAACGACAGATGGAAAGAATTTGGAATGAACTCCGAAGTTTATACCTGTTTTAACCTGGAAAAGAAAATGCAGGTTATTGGTGGTAGCTGGTATGGTGGCGAAATGAAAAAAGGTATGTTCGCTATGATGAACTACTACTTGCCACTTAACGGTATGGCTGCAATGCACTGTTCTGCAAATGTTGGCAAAGACGGCGATGTTGCTATTTTCTTCGGTTTATCCGGAACAGGTAAAACCACACTTTCAACTGATCCTAAACGCCAGTTAATTGGTGATGATGAACACGGCTGGGATGATGATGGGGTATTCAACTTCGAAGGTGGTTGCTACGCTAAAACAATAAACCTGGATAAAGAGGCTGAGCCGGATATTTTCAATGCAATTAAACGTGATGCACTTTTGGAAAACGTTACAGTTGCCGAAGATGGAACAATCGATTTCAACGATGGTTCTGTTACAGCTAACACACGTGTTTCTTATCCAATTCATCACATTGAAAACATCGTAAAACCTGTTTCCAAAGCCGGACATGCCAACAAAGTGATTTTCCTTTCTGCCGATGCTTTTGGAACATTACCTCCGGTTGCTAAACTTACACCGGAACAAACCAAATATCATTTCCTGTCTGGTTTTACTGCAAAATTAGCTGGTACCGAGCGTGGTGTAACAACCCCACAACCTACTTTCTCTGCATGTTTTGGTGCTGCTTTCTTAACCTTACATCCAACTAAGTATGGTGAAGAATTAGTTAAGAAAATGGAACAACATGGTGCAGAAGCATACTTAGTAAACACAGGATGGAATGGTTCTGGTAAAAGAATCTCCATTCAGGATACACGTGGAATAATCGATGCTATCCTTGATGGTTCAATCGAAAAAGCTGAAACTAAGCAAATTCCGATTTTCAACTTAGAAGTTCCTACTGCTTTGCCAGGTGTTGACAGTGGAATTCTTGATCCGAGAGATACCTATGCTGATGCAAGTGAATGGGAAGAAAAAGCAAAAGATCTTGCCGGTAGATTTATTAAGAACTTTGAGAAATACACAGATAATGAAGAAGGCAAAGCACTTGTTGCTGCCGGTCCTCAATTATAAATTATTACCTCATGGGCCATGCAAAATCTTTGCATGGCCTTTTTTTAGTGACCTATGTGTTTGCAATTTTTGAAAAAAAAGTGTAGGCTGTATCTGTTTTATCTATCCCCGTTAAAATTTATTTATGTCCTAATTATTACAAAGGTTTGTCATGAGTAAATCAAATGATATTTCCCAAATCCGCAACTTAATTTTTGGTGAAACCATTAAGAGTTTTGATGAAAAATTTGCAAAAGTGGATAGCGAAATTTCCTCAATAAATAAAAAGCTTGATCAGTTTCTTGAGCAGCTATCAAGTGAAAAATCTGAAAGGCAGAATGGGGCAAATCAAATTGATGAAACCCTGAAAAATGTTAATTCTCAAATCCAGGAAATGCAAAAAACGTTGATGGATAAGTTGAATACTCTTGAAGATTCAAAAACAGCAAACGTGGATTTAGCAAAAATCTTTAGTGATTTAGCAGCTCAGCTTAGCAACGGTGAAAACAAGTAAGCATCCCATGCCTGATTTACAACCCACAGAAACAGAAGCTTTAGATAAGTTAAAAGCCATTCTGCTCAGTAGTGAAAAAGATAGAATCGCTCATCTTGAAGCTGAGATGAAAGATTTGTATCTGCGTTTAAATGATAAAGAACAACTGCTTGAATCTCTTGATCCAATAATTGCCGATCTTTTATATAAAAAAATTATAGAGTCCAAATCTCAAATGGCCGAAGCCCTTGGACCGGTTATGGGTGGCGCCATTCGCAAACAAATTGCCGAGGCAAAAGATGATATGGCCGATGCTTTGTATCCGGTAATTGGCCAGGCTGTACGTAAGTCTGTTGCCGAGGCAATGAAAAACCTGATGCAGGCCATCAATGAACGAATTGATAATATTGTAAACCAGGGTTTTCGTTCGGGTAAAAAAGTAGATCATGAAACTCTATTGAAACAATCATTGCCTTTCCATTTGCAGGAAATTTTCCTTATCCACAAAAAAACAGGTCTTCTACTTTCACACGCATCGTTTTCTAAGGAAAATAATGGTAACGAAGATGTGATTAGTGGCATGCTTAGCGCGATTAGAGAATTCTCTAAAACAGCTTTCGCAGCCGGTGGACAAAGCTTGCACGAAATTAAATATGAAGATTTAAATATAATTATTGAAGACGGAAAATATGCCTATCTTGCTTTTGTTGTAAAAGGTGTGCCTTCAACAAATTTTAAAGAAATTATCAAAGAGCTTGAGAATAAAATCCATTTGCGCTTTTATAAAGACATGCGAGGTTTTGATGGTGAAACAAGTTCATTTACCGATGTAAAAGATCTTCTTTCTGGTTTTATTTCATCTGTGCACGAGCCCATGTTTAAAGAAGTGCTGGCACAGGAGGATGGAAACAAAAGTAAACCGAAAGGGGTACTTTATCTCCTGATTTTAATTTTGATAATTGTCTCAATTTATTTCTTTTGGCCTTCAGGAGTTGATATAGACGAAAAATATTCTTCGATTATCGAGAATTATCAAAATAAGCCCGGATCATTTTTTACCGCCCAAAAAAGTGAAAGCAATATTATCCTAAAAGGATCAGTTTTTGAAGCAGATCGTGATAAACTAATCTCTGAATTGGAAGGTTTAGAACTGAATATTGAAAGCCAAAACTTATTTATTTTACCTTCCTTCGAGCAACTCCAGGCACAATTATTGTCTGTTAAGGGTGATCTAAATACTGCATCAGAATTAAATCTTGTAGTTGATTCTTCTCAGATAATCATAGGCGGAACAGTTGAATCCAGGCAGCAAAAATTTCTTGCAGCTACATTATTTGCAGAAAAATCTTCGCTTCCGGTTGTTATTAATGAAATTAATGTGGCTACCAATAAACCACTTTACATGGCATCGGATATTGATAGGCAGGTTCTTTATTTCGAAATAGGATCAAGTAAATTGACTACTCAATCCATACAAGTGTTAGATTCTGTCTTACTGATTCTGGATTCTATTACATTCAATAAAATCAATATTCATGGGTTTGCAGACAGCAGTGGTCCTCATAAATTAAATCAAAAATTTGCTAGCGAAAGGGCAATGGCTGTCAAAAAACATTTATTGGAAAATGGTGTTCCGCCAGACAAGGTTGGAATATCTTCTGCTGTTTTGGAAAATGGATTAGAGACTAGTATATATAAATCGAACAGACGTGTAATATTCAAAGTAGAATAAAGAAATGTCCCTGATTAAAAAGAAAATTTGTTTACTGGGTGATATTGGAGTCGGGAAAACCAGTTTGATTCGCCGTTTTGTGGAAGATTTATTTGATGACTCCTATCTTACTACGATTGGTGTTAAGGTATCGCAAAAAAAGGTAGTCCTGGAAAACTCCAAAGAACTTTTTTTAATGATTTGGGATGTAGAAGGTGCAGCGAATACAAATGAGATAAATACAAATTATCTGACCGGGGCATCAGGTGCGATTATAGTTTCGGATTTAACACGGTTACAAACGGTTGAAATAAATAAAAATTTTATTGATATTTTTTTGAAAATTAATCCCGGAGCGCACGTTGTTTTGGCAGGAAACAAGGTGGACCTTATCACCAAAAAGCATCCGGGTTATAATTTTTTTACTGAGAACAGCAAAATTTTAGAATCTCCGTTTTTCTTTACAAGCGCAAAAGATGGTGAAAATGTCGAAGCCTGCTTTCAAAATATTTCCCAAAAACTGATTACAGATTGATGAAAGTTGTTGACCACATATTATCAAAAGCAAAAATTGCATTTGCTTTGATTAACCACAATCTGGAACTGGGTGACCATAATGATGCATTTCTTGATATCTGTTCTTCAACAGAAAAAGATGCATTTCGTACTAAACAAATTTTCGATTTAATCCCTGAGTTTATTGGGTTGGAAAACCAGTTAAAAAAAATCTCCTCCGGCAACGAAAAGCTCTTTAATATTCCATATTTAAACAGGGGCAATAAAGCTTACAATTGTTGCATAGAAAGTTATACTGATTCCAAAACACCATTGCTTATAACTTTTCAGGAAATCACTGAGCAGGCATCGTTAAAACAAAAACTGTCTCAAAAAGAAAATGAAATAAATATCCTCAAAGCCCAGCTAAGCACTCAAAATAAAATTGCACTTTCCGAGATAATCGGGGAAAGTGCGGCCATTCAAAAAATTAAAATGATTGTACCGCGTATTGGGAAGATTGAGACATCAAGAATATTGCTTGAAGGAGAAACAGGCACTGGGAAAAGTATGCTGGCGCAGGTTATTCATAATTCCTCTTCAAAAATTAATAAACCTTTTGTTGAGATAAACTGCGCGGCAATCCCCGAAACACTTTTGGAAGCAGAACTTTTTGGCAATATTAAAGGTGCTTTTACAAATGCAGTAGCAGACCGGATTGGTTTGATTGAATCAGCCAATGGCGGCACTTTATTCCTGGATGAGATTAGTGAACTGCCTTTAAACCTGCAGGCAAAATTGCTCTCTTTTTTGGAGACAAGAAAGTTTCGTCAGTTAGGAAGTAATAAAGAAAAAATGGTACAATTGCGTTTAATCGCGGCAACAAATAAAGGCCTGGCAAAATGTGTAGAAGAAGGTACATTTCGGGAAGATTTGTTTTACCGTTTGAATGTTGTGCTATTAACTTTGCCGGCCTTGCGCGAAATGGAGAATGATCTGATACTTCTGGCGAACCATTTTATTGCAAATTTCAATATGCTTTTTAATAAAAAGGTAAAAAACTTAAGTGCATCGGCAACAAAGAAATTATTAAATCATAGCTGGCCGGGTAACGTTCGGGAACTGAGTAATTGCATAGAACAAGCTATGATTTTTGCAGAAAGTGAAACTCTTGAAGCAGATGATTTTGTAATCAGAAAAAATACAACCATAGAAAATAAGCTAGACTATAATATACCTAGTAGCGGTATTGATCTTGAGAAAATGGAAATTGAGTTTTTAAAATCGGCTCTTACAAAAAGCAATGGAAATAAATCCAATGCGGCAAAACTTCTTGGTTTAAGCCGAGACACTCTACGCTATCGTTTGGAAAAATATAATATTTCCTAAAACCCTCCTGTGTTAAATCACCCGGATTTGTGTATTTGCCCCAAAATATTATTTAAGCCTACACTTAATTTATATTACTAAATCCAATAAAATAATAGAGTTATCTCCATTTTAAAACTTTGGCCTGTTTTTTGAAAGGTTGAGCATATATAATTTTTGGAGAACCTAAATGAACCTACTTTCAGGTTGCTTTACTGCATGCAGCAAAGAAGCAGATATTGTCCGCTGTTTAAATGAAGAACTAGTTCGCAGGAAAACAAATGGATATTTACCATCTGAGACTTTTAATTCAATTTTGGAATTGTTGATTGACAAACTAAAGACACATTCTTTTGATGGGGTCACATTGTTTACAGAAATGTGGAATACTTATGAAAGAAATTTTCATGTGATGGCATCGTTTCTCATTCCGGTCTATATGGAATACTTAAATCCTGAACAGGAAATGATTCTTTATGCAGCATTAAACACAATTGAAGACAGTGACCTGGCTATGCCTTTTGCATACAATATGTCATTGGCATATAATCCAAATTTCGATCAATGGAATTTATTTTTAAAAAAACTGTCCATGTCAGAAAACGAGATTATTCGTTATTCTCATAAAATCTTAATAAATCTTTTAAAGTCATCAAAAAAAGAAAAACAGATGCCGCACGAGTTCACAATTGAGGATGTAAAAAAAAGACACAGCCGATTAATAAAATAAATACCGTATATATTTCGATTTTGGTGAAATGACCAGAAAGCGGGGCAAATAACCCAAGGTTTTGTTGTTGTCGGTATTTAAAAAATCGAGTTTTCGTTTAAAATGGGCTTAAAATAAATTTGGTGTTTTTGGCACACACTTTGCCTAAGCAGTTATCAACAACTGATATAGCTATCAGTTGAATACTGATTTTGATTTTCTCAAGAAAAGATTATAAACCAGCAATTTTAAAGCCTTTTGATTACAAAAAAGAAAATGAGTTTATTCAAGATAATGGGTTAATAATTGGCGCCGGCTTGAGGGGGACGGCGTCAAAATTTTAAAGGGGAATACAAATGGATTTAGCTCTGGAAGAAAAGTTTCGCCAGTATAAAATGGAAAAAGAACATACAAACAAACAGCCTATCCGTTTTGCCAATAAACAAAACAGCAGCTTCCCTTTATTGGCTGAATCTGTTAAAGGCGTGGCGCATGATATGCGTAATTTTTTATCAGCCATAACGGGTTATCTGGAGCTGGTTAAAATGGATCCTAAAAAAAGTGATTTAATTGACAATGCCCTGAAAGCTGTAGATATGGCTTCTGAATTAAACCTCAGGCTATTAAACCCAAAACAAAAGAATCCAATAAAAGTAAATATTGCATCTGTAATAGAGAAAACAACAGTGGCAATAATTGGTTCTTCAAAAGTAAAGTTTTCACTTTCGACATGCCCGAATCTTGAAGATTTACTTATTGATGAACTCTTACTGGAACGAGCCATTCAAAATATTTTAATAAACTCTATAGAAGCTATTGGAGACAAAGACGGAACAATTAATATTTCAACCTGCGGAATTGAACAGGGCTGCAATGTAGTCTCTACTTTGAATGACCAAAGATATATTCAGATTTCGATAAAGGATAGTGGGGGCGGAATTCCGGAAGAATATTCTGAAATGATAATGAAGCCGTATTTCAGTACAAAAGCCACTGGAAGTGGTCTTGGATTGGCAATTGCTAAAGAAATAATAAACTCTTTGAATGGTGTCATTGAAGTTGCATCGGCAGATGGTGCCGGAACAATGATAGCAATTTATTTACCTGTAGAAAATTAAAAAAGGTATGAAGGGGCTGTCAATCCAGGCTATGCTTGGAGCGACGTTCTTTTATACTCCGAGGGCCGGGAAGTGGGGACAACCTGGCCCTTTTTTTAACAAAATATTATTTTTGTCTTTATATTTTTCCTACCTTCAAAATAAAATACAATATTAAGGATAGTTTCATGAAACGCTTTATTGCTCTTTTAACAATTTCTTTTTTCTTTACAGGCTGTGCGGAACTTTTACAGCTTTTACAGCAGTCTTCTGTTCAAAAACCAACTGCTTCGGTTACAGCTACAAAACTTACAGGATTATCTTTTACGAAAGCTGATTTGTTGTTTGACATTAAAATTAATAATCCAAACGGGATTGCTATTGATTTGGCAGGATTAGATTATGGATTGAAAATAAATGAAAGCTCTTTATTCAGCGGAACAAAAAATGATCCATTAAATATTGAAGCAAAAGGTTCCAGCACGATTCAAATTCCGTTAAGCTTAAAATACGATGACATTTACAAAACAGTTAAATCATTGACCGGCAAAGGGAAATCATCATACACTTTTGAAGGCGGCCTTAGTTTTGATTTGCCTGTTCTGGGTAAAATAAGATTGCCACTTTCTAAAACAGGTGAGTTGCCATTGTTAAAGCTCCCAAAAGTTAAACTAAAAGATATAAGCATGAAAAACCTTAGTTGGAGTGGTGCATCAATGCAATTGGATATAGCTGTAAAGGGCAGTGGTGGACTCGATCTATTTGTTGATAACCTTGCTTATGGTTTAAAAATTGCCGGTAAAAACTGGGTTAGCGGCAAGGTCACAGATAAGATTGCCGTAAATTCTTCCGGGGAAAAAATAGTAAGCATTCCGTTTAAGTTGGATTTTTTATCTATGGGCAAAGCCGTTTATGATATTGCAACCGGTGATGCGGAATTAAATTATAATTTTGATGGTGATATGAATATTTCATCAGATCATCCATTGCTAAAAGCAGCAAATTTTTCTTTTGAAGATTTAAGTAAAATTAAAATTTCAAAATGATTTTGTAGTTTTTGTTGAAACCTTCCAGGTTTTTTAAACCTTGAAGGTTACTATTGTTGTTATTCTAAAATCAACGAATAATTATTTTCGCCTAAAGCCATGTCTTTTGTAAAACCCACCTTTTTCAAAAACTTCACATGTGCATAAACCGTGGAGTTAATGAGAATTGTTTTTACATTATGCTTCTCGAAGATGGTGGTATTTTTTTTGTAATGATATTCTGCAACTTTAAAATCGCGATAACCCTGGGTAACATATTCCATTTTAATTTCAAGGGAATTATCTTCTTTTATTTCGCCAATAAACAATCCCACAGGTAGCATATTTCTCAGTGTAAAAAATATTAAAGGTTTTTTTGTTTTCTTAAAATCGACATCGGGGAAAAAGGTTTTAATATCATCACAATGGAAATCCAAAAACCGTGTTAAAAATGCCGCTTTTGGATTTAATATTTCCAAAATTTCAAAATAATCTTTCTTGCGGTACATCTGGAAAATGTAAAAAAGATCTACCAGAGTAATAAATCCATTTAATATAAATACGGGATACGCATTAAGCAGCAATCCATAAGTTGCAAAAGTGGATGCGCCAATAAGGTTAATCCAACGCAGCTTTTTCATCGAGGTCATCATCAGGGAAATTGCTACAAGGAATGACCCTGAATATCCTACTATTTCAATCCAATCCAAAAACTTATCCTTTTTTAAACATTAAAGCGGATGCTAAGAATATCGCCATCTTTTACCGGATACTCTTTTCCTTCCAAACGCAAAATCCCCTTGTCTTTACAAGCATTCCAACCACCGGCTTCAATTAAATCTGTGTAATGAACAGTCTCTGCACGGATAAATCCTTTTTCAAGATCGCTGTGAATTGCGCCTGCTGCCCGTTGTGCTTTTGTATCATGTTTAATAGTCCAGGCACGGCATTCATCCTCACCAACGGTAAAGAATGAAATCAGGCCTTGTAATTCATAAGAGCGGCGGATTAATTTGTTCAAAGCGGGTTCGCTTATACCAAGATCTTCCATAAAAACGGCCGCATCTTCATCCGGTAATTCTGCAATTTCTTTTTCTATTTCTGCACTAAGCGATGTCACTTCGCAATTGGTGCCTGCAAATGATTCAAATTCTTTTTCAATTTCATCAGAATTTGAAATTTTATCCTCAGAAATATTGATCACATAAAGCACAGGTTTGGCTGTTACAAACTGATAACCGCGAATAATACGTTGCTCATCTTCATTTAAATCCATTTCACGGATTGGTTTTTCCTGTTCGAGCTGATCCAGGATTTTTTTCATTACAACAAGCTCACGCTTATCCTGTTCATCTTTAATTTTCATCACCTGTTTTTCAAGCTTTTCCACCCGTGTTTCAACAACTGCTAAATCGCTTAAAAGAAACTCGCTGTTTATAAAACCGATATCTTTTTTGGCATCAATGCGATCCAGGGGATGTGGATAAAAATCGTTTTCAAAATCACGTACCATTACAAGCATTGCATCAACATTTTTAACATTAGCAATAAATTGAGGTGGTAGTCCTTGCGGGTTTGATCCATCACCTTCAAGTCCGGCAACTTTTACAAACTCGATTGTGGCATTTACTTTTTTCTTTGGGTTAAATAAAGCGGTTAACTTTTCCAGTCTGTCATCCGGTACTTTTACCACGCCACGTTCAGCGCTTTGTTTTCCGTGCTGAGCAGAATCATCTTTTAAATTTAAAAGGGTTGAAAACAAAGTGGATTTACCGGAATATGGTAAACCAACAATTCCAATTTCCATAATAGTTAATACTCCGAAAGTTTTTTAATTTATTTTAATATTTTTTGTTTGTGAATTTGCAAGGCGCAAAGGTAGCAAATTTTTACTGATTTACCAATCTCAATGCTGACCGATTTTTATTCGATTAAAGTGGGATTAAATAGGATTCTATATAAGTTGAATAAACATCAGGAAATATTTATAGTATAAAAGCGTGTTTAAAAGCTTCCCCAAAATGACATAAACCGGAGTAATTAATGCCCAGGATTGTAGTAGCGGCTTTGTATAAGTTTGTTACATTAGATGATTTTGAAAAATTGCGTAAACCTTTGTTAAAGATTATGGCTAAAAATGAAATTAAAGGTACACTCTTATTAGCGCAGGAAGGTATAAACGGTACTATTGCAGGTACCCGCGAAGGAATTGATGCCGTTCTACGTTGGCTAAAAAGTGATCCAAGGCTCGCTGAGTTAAGCCATAAAGAATCATATGACGAAAGCATGCCTTTTTATCGCAGAAAAGTAAAGCTTAAAAAAGAAATTGTAACAATGGGGCAGCCGGATATTGATCCTAAAAAAAGTGTTGGCACTTACGTTGAACCAAAAGAGTGGAACGAGCTAATTTCAGACCCACAGGTTACACTGATTGATACCCGTAATTCCTACGAGGTCAATATTGGTACTTTTAAAAATGCTGTTAATCCTGAAACCAATTCATTTCGCAGTTTTCCAAAATTCGTAAAGGAAAAGCTGGATCCCGGCAAAAATAAAAAAGTTGCCATGTTTTGTACAGGTGGCATCCGTTGTGAAAAATCTACTGCTTATTTGAAAAGCCAGGGCTTTGAGGAAGTTTTTCATTTGCAGGGTGGTATTTTAAAATACCTTGAAGAAGTGGATGAAAAGGATACTATGTGGCAAGGAGAGTGTTTTGTTTTTGATAATCGTGTGACGGTTAATCACTCTTTGGAAAAGGGTTCTTTTGATCAATGCCACGCATGCCGTATGCCAATTACCGAGCAGGAAAAGCAGAGTGACAAATATGTTAAAGGAGAAAGTTGCCCACACTGTTTTGATTCTATAACTTCCAAACAACGCCAGCGATTTAAGGAGCGTGAAAAACAAGTAAAGCTTGCCAAATCCCGCGGTGAAGCTCATATTGGATCAGAGGTTCACAAAATTATTGAGAAAAGACGCAATCTTAAAACAAAGAAAAAGCAAATCAAAAACCCAATTGTTAGTTTAAAAGATTGAATTGCAAAACTTATTAGGAGGCTTACCATGAGTTCAGATCAGAGTGGCGATAGTTCAGCAAAAAAAGCGGCTATGACCAAGTGGATCGTATTTGGAGTTGTAATAATTGTCTTTATGTTTCTCTTTAAAGGAGAGATCAGTAAGATACTTGATAAAACAGAAGAGATTTCTATCTCCACAGATGGGATTGCCATTAAGACGAGAACGATAAATACACCGCTTGGTAAAACGGTTCTTTCAAACAAAGCTGCAGAATTTGAAGATACATCTGCCGAGCCGGTTTCACAGGTTTATGTTGACGAGGACAATGGATTTCAGATCGACTGGCCCCAAAATGGTAAATGGGCCGTAAACCGTGAAATGGCAGGGTTCATGTCTACGAATTGGAATGCAAATTTCCCTCTTTATATCGGTTATTATCAATCTTTTGGTGATTTCACTCCAAATATAAATGTTTTGGTTGGGCCTACGAATGACATACCAATCAAGGATTGGATTGATGCAACAAATAATGAGTTGGTTCAGTTGGGTTGGGAGGTTGTTGACACCGAAATTGATGAAGAAACAATGTCTGGTGTAAATGTAATGCTTAACAGGGATATCCAGGGAAGCCTTTACCAAGTGCAACGCTTTCTATTTAAAGAGGGGAAATTTTATATGGTCACAGCTTCAAAACTTGAAAGCGATACGGATGTTTTCCCTGAGATATATGAGGAAATGGCCTTTATCCTAAATTCATTTGAATTAATCTGAAATTAAAAAGTAAAAATATTAAGCCGGGTTTATTTTTACTTCAGAGTTAAAAAAATCTTCAAGTCGTTTAGATCCGTATGAATCATCAATATTGTCTTCTGCCATTCTATCAGACTTTTCATTTAAGGGTTTCTTTTTATTTATTACTTTTTTGGGATCGGGTTTAACTCCATCGTATAAAGATGGAGTCCCTTTCCCCAATAATTTTTTTCTGTGTTGGTATGGATAAAATTAAATTTCTCAAAAAATTTATATGCTAACTGTGAGGTTGTAACAATTACTTTTTTTATATTTGGATTCTTGCTAAAAAGACCTAAACAATGTTCAACAGAAAACTTTCCTAATCCTTTACCGGAATAATCCGGGTGAAAAAATATCCAAGTAATTCGTCCAATTTTGTGTTGGTTTTCTATTTGAACACCGATTCCTCCAACAATTTTATTTTCAATTTCGATAACAAAATAGTTCTCTCCATCAAGATCTAAATATTCAATAAAATCGTCGGTCTCTTTAATATCAAAAAATTTTGGAGTATTGCGTTTAAATATTCTAATTAATTCAAGTTTGTCGTTCTCATTATATTTTCTTATCAGCATAAATAATTGTATTTGTAAAACGAATACTAAGCAAATCATTTAATTAAAATAGCAGGATTTTTGCTGAATCTTAATGCGTTTCAAAAATAAAGAAATACAAAACTTTTCATTACAAAAAATATGACTGACTCAACACCTCAAAATGTAACAATAATGCTCAATCATCTTAGCGATGGGCAAAACGATGTAGTAGACCAACTGTTACCAATCGTTTATGAAGACTTGCAGAAAATTGCGCATAACCAACTCCGTCGCGAACGCTCCAACCACACAATAAATACACAGGCCCTTGTTCATGAGGCTTATCTAAAACTTGTAGATCAGCGAAATACAGATTGGAAAAACCGGGCACATTTTTTTGCGATTTGCGCCCAGGCAATGCGCAGGATTTTAATCAATTATGCAAAAAGCCGCTTAACAGAAAAAAGAGGTGCAGGTGAAGCAGTTGCCACTTTTAACGAAGAAGCATTTGTCCGTGAAACTAAAGCGGAAGAATTGATAATTCTGGATGAGGCATTAACACGACTTGCAAAAATGAATGAACGACAAAGCAAAGTTGTGGAATTGCGATTCTTTGCCGGCTTAACGCAGGAGGAAATTGCGGAAGTGTTGGGGGTTTCAAAACCAACTGTTCGCCTGGATTGGCGTTTTGCACGTGCCTGGCTTAGCCGTGAACTGGAAAAAAATTCTTGATTAAGAATTATGATGTTTGTAAAGCCAACTCACCCTTTTCCCTCTCTTTGAAAGAGAGGGATTTGAATCTACTAGAGAGACTGTGAATAATATTAATTCAAACAGCCAAAAAGAATTGGCAAAATCATTAGCACGCAAGTTAAGGAAGAATAGCACAAACGCAGAAAAAATATTCTGGGAAGCAGTCAGGGACAGACGGTTTTGCGGTAAAAAGTTTTATAGACAAAAGGTTATCTTTTTTAACCATTATGGAACACAGCGGTTTTTTATTGCCGATTTTTATTGTCACGAATTAAAAGTGGTGATTGAACTTGATGGCGGAGTTCACAAGCAGCAAAAGGAATATGATGAAATCCGTAGCGAAATTATTAATTCTAAAGGCATTAAAGTGATTCGTTTTAATAATGAAGAAATTGAAGAAAATATAAATCTTGTTCTTATTAATCTAAAAAAGACAATTCAAATATAAATGAGGTTCCCTTCTCTTTTTTTAAGAGAAGGGTTAGGGATGAGTTTTTCGCCAGATATTGGAATCTTAATAGTGTAGGGAAAAGCCAACTCACCCTTTTTCCCTCTCTTTGGAAGAGAGGGATTTGAATCTGCTAGAGCGAAATGTGAATAATAATAATTTAACAACCAAAAAAAAGTTAAGGATGATTTTGCTATATACACTGTTCTAACTTACATGTTTGAAAAAACAATCCACTCTTTTCTCTATGGAAGAGCGAGGCTAGTTTGATTTGTACCAAAAACAACTTTCATCAGGATTATCACTTTTATAATCAAATCGTGCGTTAGTAATATGTAAGCCATCTCAATATATTTCATCTCAAATCCTTATAACAAAATGAATACAAAACGCTGGACACAAATACAAACCCTCTTTGAACAAGTTCTTGAAAAAGACCCGGCTACCCGTCAGCAATTTTTAAAGGAGAAATGTGCCGGTGATTCCGCACTTTATGCAGAAATAACTTCTTTGTTGGCCGCTGATGAAAATGTACACGATCTTTTAAACGGTTTGGCTATTGATACTTTGCAAATCGAAGATGAAGTGTCTTTGGCAGGTAAAAATGTTGGCAACTATCTGATCGTTAAAAGAATTGCAACCGGGGGAATGGGAGCGGTTTATCTTGCTCAGAGAAGCGATGGTCACTTTGATCGTTCCGTAGCTTTGAAAGTAATAAAAAAAGGAATGGACTCAGAGCAAATTCTAAAACGTTTTAACCGCGAACGCCAAATTCTTGCCAAATTACAACATCCAAATATCGCGCGATTATTTGATGCAGGTATTACCGATGATGGGCGGCCCTATTTTACAATGGAATACATTGATGGTTTACCAATCGATCAATATTGTGACCAAAACAAAGTTACGATTAAGCAACGCTTAACTCTTTTTAAAACCGTTTGTGAAACGGTTAGCTATGCACACCGCAACTTAATAGTACACCGCGATTTAAAACCAGGCAATATTTTTGTTACAAATGATGGAAAAGTAAAACTTCTTGATTTTGGTATCGCTGATATATTGGATAAAACCGATGAACTGCATGGCCCGATTACTAAAGTTGGCCAACATGTTTTTACTCCGGAATATGCAGCGCCCGAACAGTTTAAAGGCGCACAGGCTTCGGTATCTACGGATATCTATCAGCTTGGTGTTGTTTTGTTCGAACTGCTTAGTGGGAGAAGGCCGTACAAGTTTGAGAATTCGTCTCTCTCTGAGGTAGAGAAAGAATTACAAAAAAAAGAACCACAAAAATTATCTGCATTAACAAAAAACAACTTTTCGGAAACCGCCCTTAAAAGAAGCACCACTATTTCAGATCTTAAAAAAACCTTAGGAGGTGAACTGGCGACAATTTGCCTTAAAGCACTTCGTAAGGAAAGTGAACGCCGTTATCTTTCTGTTGAATCTTTCCAGGATGACATAAAACGCTTTTTATCTAAAAAACCAATTTTAGCACGTAAATCATCATGGCTTTATAAAACTCAAAAGTTTGTCCAGCGAAATAAAATTGCAGTGATCAGTTCTTTCTTTATTGTAATAGCATTTTTTTCACTGATCTGGTTTTATACAAACGAGCTTAAACAGGAACGCGATAAAGCACAATCAGAAGAAATAAAAGCTGCACAAGTATCATCGTTTTTGATAGATATTTTCCAGGTGGCCGATCCGGCTGTATCTAAAGGTGAAACTATAACCGCCAGGGAAATTTTAGGACAGGGGCGCCAGAATATCGAATCGCGCTTGGAGCAACAACCTTTACTGCAAGCAAAAATGCTAAATGTTCTGGGTGATGTTTACGGCAGATTAGCTTTGTTTGATACTGCAACTGTTTTGCTTGAAAAATCACTTTCTCTCAGACGGGCCAATCTTGATAGTATGAACAGTGATCTGGTAGAATCGATGACCAGCCTGGCAATTGTTTACCTGGAAACGGATGATTATGAGCGGGCAGGAGATTTGCTTGACGAAGCCATGCTCATTTTACAAAAAACAAATCTGATAGCCGAAAAGGCTGAAGTACTAAACCTGAAAGGACGATTTCATAATTTTCAACGGGAGTTTAAAGAGGCCGAGCCTTTGTTTCGCGAAGCTTTGAAACTGGATATTGAATTTTTTGGCGAAGAGCATGAAACTGTGGCATCCGGTTATAGCGATTTGTCGCTTAATATGAAACGGCTGGGTAAATATGAAGAATCGGAAGAGTTGCTGTTAAAAGCCATTGCCATAAAAACAAAACTATTTGGTGCAGGCAGCATCGAGTTAAGTACAGAATATTTTAATTTGGGTAAACTGTCCCATTTAAGGGATGATTTTGAACGGGCGGACAGTTCATTCCAAAAAGCATTAGAGATAGATCGCCGATTATTGGGTGATCAGCATAGCGACCTTGCCAAAGTATTAACTTCATATTCCTTTTTAAAAAAAGATATGCGGCAGCTGGATCAGGCTCAAAAGCTAATCGACGAATCGTATCAAATAAACCTGTCATTATTTGGTGAAGAACATCATTCTGTGGCCAGTAATCTGGATTTTAAAGCGCGGTTACTACGCTATGCCAAAGATTATGATCAATCTTTAAAGCTGCACAAAAAAGCTTTGCAATTAAAAAAGGTGGTCTGGGGAGAAAGCCATCCTAGCGTTGCCAATACAATTAATAATATCGGGCGTGTATATAACGCGATGGGTGACTTCAAATCTGCAGAAATATATTACCGAAACTCAATGGAGATGATTTATGTAACCCAGGGCAAAGATGATCCGGAAGCAGCGACAACTTTGCATAACCTGGCCTTGGCCGTTTACGACCAAAAGGAGTATCTGCGTGCAGAAAAATTATTGATTGAATCATTGGCCGCTCAATCACGATTGCATCATAAAAATCATCGCCGCGTTTTAGGGGAAATGGAAAACCTGGCTTTGGTATATATCGATCTTCAAAAATATAAAAAAGCAGAAGAGCAATACAGGGAAGTGTTAAAACGCCGGGAAGAGGAATTGGAAGCGAAACATCGATATATCGGTCGCGCAAAAAGCAATCTGGGCAATGCCTTAATGTTACAACAAAGGTATGAAGAAGCTGAAAAACTGTTACTATCGGCATTTGTGATTTTAAAAGAGGCATCGGGCGAGGAAGACAGCTATACAAAAACCTGTTCTAAGCGTTTATCAAAATTATATTCTTTGAAAGCAAAGCTTTAACATTTCTTGCCAGAATTTTCCTTTGAATTATTTATAAAAAAGCCATGGCCAACTTGATGTCATTATAACTCACTTCTCCGTTCATGGCGTCAAAAAATGCTTTGGAAGACAACTGACCTCTGCTGGTTATATCTTTCGGGTTTTTCCGCGCCTCTAATTTATCCCGCGCTGATATCACCATTTCCATAATTTTCTCATCCGGCCTAAACCTGGAAATGTCTGTCTCAGGATATATTTCTTTTATTTTTACAATATGGCCACTTATTGTCCCGTTTGTCAAACCTCGTTCTTTGGAAATTTCTTCCAGAGATAAACCTTTTTCTATATACTCTTTGCTGAAAAGATAGGTGGATTTCTTAGGCATTTTTTTCTCTTTGGCTCTTTTACTAAACCGCTCAATCTCGTCAGGATCGGTTATGCCGCCACATTTCTTTATAAAATCTAAAGCCTGGTTTTCCTGTGTTTTTTCATCTGGTAAACTGTGCTCAACTTCTGTGGATAATTCCTGAAATCTTTTATCTGCTTTCGCAGCCAGACTTGCAACTTGCAAGGCCTTAGAATTGAACCCTTTTAGCTGTAATCCCTGCAAGCTTTTTAAACGCGATAAGGCCACATATCCTTGGCCTTCTTCAAAGGTTTTTGATAGATCAATTTCTGCAGCATCAAGGGTCATTCCCTGGCTTTTATGAATGGTAATCGCCCAGGCAAGGCGTATCGGGAGCTGAGAAAAAGATGCCAAATTTTTGCCTATATCATTTTCCATTGACCATTCTTCCGGTTCCACCAAAATATTTTTCTCTTCATAGGTTTTTACGATTGGGAAGTTATCATCCGAAAAATCAATTATTTGTCCCAAAGTCCCGTTAACAAAGCCTTTATCATAATTATTTTTTACAAACATTATCTTGGCAAACTTTTTCAGTTGTAGGTTTTCATCTGCCAAAACAGATTTTTTCAGAGATTCGATCAGCTTTTTATTTCCTTTTGTAACTGCTTTAAACAAATGCATTTCTTCAGGAAGTTCAAGTAAATGCTCTTTATTGATTTTATCTACATCGATGTTATGCGTATACATTTTTGTAGGCTGGTTTTGTGCTTCAAGCTTTGTTTCTTTGGAGGATTGTAATTCTCGGATAGAATGGGGAGAGATTTGTCCGGATCTGATCTCATTCAAAATAGTATTTAATTGTTGGTCGCTTTGCCGGTATTGTTCCGTGAGATAGCAAACGGCAAGTTTGGCATTCAGCCAGGATTGCGACATAAATGCAAATTTCTCTTTATTGCTTTCGCCGTGGTTTCCAATTGGCGGCAACTGAAAAAAATCACCGGAAAGTATAACTTGTACACCTCCAAAAGCATTGTCACTTTCCCGGAAGAATCGTAAAACTTCATCCACCATGTTAAGCTGGTTTTTATGAAGCATCGATATTTCATCAATGATTAATACCTGGGCTTCCTTCAGGTTTTTTTGCAGGTATTTTTTGCTTTGCATATTTAGTAAATCACTGCTGGAAAGGGAATTCTTAACACCAATTCCAGACCAGGCGTGAATGGTCATTCCATTCATATGGGTTGCGGCAATTCCGGTAGAAGCAGTAACGGCCACCGGTACTTTGCGCTCTTTTAAATAGCGGATATAATCATTTAAAACAAAGGTTTTACCTGTACCGGCAGATCCGGTAAGGAAGGCATTTCTACCGCTTTTTAAAATGGCTAAGGCCTGGCTTTGATCCATGGTTGTACCTTAAAGGCCAACACTTAAAACATAGGTAGTTATTGAAAGATAAATCAATATCCCAATAATATCATTGGAGGTTGAGACAAGCGGAGCGGCAGCAAGGGCAGGATCAATATTGATGCGCTTGAAAAACAAGGGAACCAAAGCACCAAGCACGGTGGCGTTATTAATCACAATAAACATGGAACCCGCTAAAATAATAGCGAAAATCATTCCGGACCACCAATAAACAATCAAAAAAAGCAGAATAGAAAAGAAAGTACTGTTTAACAGGGATACACGAAATTCTTTAAAAAGCCTGCTCCCCGTATCGTGTAATTCTATATCGCCCATGGCCAAACCACGAACAACAGTTACGCTGGCCTGTTGGCCGCTGGCACCGCCCATTGCCATTACAATAGGAATAAATGCCGCAATGATCAGTTGTTGACTCGGTTCAAGATTAAACTGTTGAAGGATAAATGCTGCAATTAGTTCGCCCACAAAAGCGACCAGAAGCCATGGAATACGCGCCCGTGAAATAATAAATGCCGAATCTTCCTGAATTTCTTCATCAGGAGCACCGGAGATACGCGCCATATCTTCCGAACCTTCTTCTTCGAGAACATCAACAATATCATCGATAGTGATCCGTCCAACAAGTTTACCGGCATCGTCAACAACAGGAGCACTGATCAAATCATATTTCTTAAAGAAATTTGCAACTTCTTCCTGGTCCATGCTTACATGAATGGTCTTAATCTCCGTATCCATGATGGTGAACAGTTTGGTTCTGGCGCCGGCAAGAACAAGGTCTTTTAGGGAAACACTGCCTAAGAAATTATTGATTTTATCGACAACCCAAATATTATAAAGGTGATCAACATCTTCACTTACTTCACGGATTTTTTCGATGGTTTCATTGACACTGGAGCTGTCCGGCATTGACAAAACCTCGAGTGCCATAATTCCACCGGCCGTGTCTTCGTCAAATACAAGGAGCTCTTTTACATCATCAGAAACCTCGTCTTCCAATGTATTAAGAACACGCTCTTGCACATCTTCCGGCAGTTCGGCAACAATATCTGCAGCATCATCGGAATCCATTTCATGGATAATGGAAGAGATACGTTCATCATCAGCTTCTTCCAAAACATCTTCTGCAACAGGGGCGTCCAGTTCAGATAATACTTCGGAAGCAAGTTCGGCCGGAAGCAGTTCAAAAAGGAATTTACGCCGATCCTTTTTTAGTCGGTTAAGCACACCTTCAATATCAGATGGGTGCATATCCATCATAATATTCAGGAGCGCGCCGCTTTGCCCTGCATCGATCAAATCTTCAATGTCTGGTAAAATGCTGTCTACCTGGAGTTCAGCCATAATAAGAAAAAGAATGGATTATTGGAGTAATGAATTATTGAAAAAAATTCCAATATTCAATTATTCCATATTTTTCTTCATCCGGTTAATTGTATTGGAAAGTTCTTTAAACTCGGCGATGGTCAATTGCTCAGGTCGCCGGGTCAGGTCATAATTATCTAAAGAAGATACAATTGTTTGATCAAAAATTCTACCCAAACTGTTACGTAGCATTTTGCGGCGATAGTTAAAAGTACCACGAACGGTTTGTTTAAATAGTTTCAGGTTATCAATCCCATCGGTTCTGTCAAAAAAATTAAATTTAACAACGGCTGAATCGACTTTTGGTTCTGGTTTAAAGTTTTTCCGACCGACTTCAAACAGCCATTCCACCTGTGCAAATGTTTGTGTGAGTATGGAAAGTATGCCAAAGTCTTTTATCCCGGGTTCAGAAACAATTCGTTTAGCCACTTCTTTTTGCATCATCACTACCGCACAATCCAGCTTGGAAAAATGATCAAGCAATTTGAATAAAATCGGGCTGGTGATGTTGTAAGGTATATTGCCGATTATTTTAATATTTTTCTTTTCTTCTATAATTGAAGTAAAATCCCATTCCAAAAAATCGACATTTAGAATTACAATTTCATTTCCAAACCTGGTTGATAAATCATGTGCCCACCGTTTATCAATTTCGATCGCAAAATAATTCTTAGGTTTTTGTGAAATTATAATTTCACTCAGTACTCCCGGACCGGGACCAATTTCAATAATTGTATCTTGATTATTTATTTGCAGGGCTTTTACAATATTGCGGGCAATTGCTGGCTGGGTTAAAAAATTTTGTCCGAATTTTTTCAGGGGCTTATGCATGGGAAAACACTCTGTTGCAGGTTATGTGTTGCAAGTTGGGAGCGATATCATGGTATTTTTCTATAAATGTTGAGGCCTTGAATTTTTAAACAGTCAATCCAAATAGATGCCGTGCATTTTCGGTTGTAATCTTTGCAAGTTCTTCTACTGATAGTCCTTTTATTTCTGCAATTTTTTTTGCTGTGTGGATCACATAAGATGGTTCATTTCGTTTTCCGCGAAAAGGTACCGGTGTAATAAACGGGCTGTCAGTTTCCAGAAGCATTCTTTCAACAGGAGTATTGGCGACGAGCTCATCCGTTGTGGAGTTTTTAAATGTTACTCCACCAGTGTATGAAATATAAAAATTCGTATCCAAAGCTTTTTCTAAAATTTCTTGAGATCCGCTAAAAGAATGAAGAACACCCGATACATCGCCTGCTTTTTCTGCAACAAGAATTTTTATACAGTCTTCCTGTGATTCCCGAGTGTGAACTATAAGTGGCAGATTTACATTTCTTGCTATTTTTATTTGTCTTTTAAAAGCTGCTTTTTGTGTGTCTTTATCTGTGTACATGCGGTAATAGTCCAGGCCTACTTCGCCGATTGCAATCACCTTTTCATTCTTTGCAAGTTTTTCGATTTCAGAATAATCTTTATCTTCAGCCTCTGCGCAATCCGATGGATGAATACCGACCGCCGCATAGATTGAAGCATAGTTTTCAGCAAAACGGATAGCTTGTTTCGAAGTATCAAGACTGGTGCCAATGGTTATTATGGCTGATAATTTATTTTCTATGGCCCGTTGAATGACAGCATCCCTGTCATCATCAAAAGAAGCAAAGTCAAGGTGGGCGTGTGTATCAATAAACATATTTATCCTTAAATGTGTATTCTCTTTAAAAAGTCTCCCCAATACAAATGAAGTTGTTTGCTGAATATCTTAAACTCGCAACCAAAATGGGGAATGGTTCACCTTCGCTCACCATGAAGATCACTTTCTTCATCACGAGCGGAGACGAGGGATATTTTTTACTTATTCAATAAGTAAGCTTTCAAATTTTCTTTAAATCTAACTTATGCAACTGCCGGAGGGAATTTCCTGCATAACCGTTAACAGGCTTAGCTTACTATCGTTTTCTGAGGTTAGTAACATACCGCGAGATTCAACGCCTCGTATTTTCACCGGCTTTAGATTGGCTATAACAACCACGTTTTTGCCAACCAGCTCTTCGGCAGAATATTGCTCGGCTATGCCGCTTACAATTGTCCTTTCTTCTTGCCCAAGTTCCACAGTAAGTTTTAACAACCGATTAGTTTTCGGTACTTTTTCGCAATGGATTACTTTTGCCACCCTTAAATCAAGTTTCCCAAAATCATCAAATTCGATGGTTTCTTTGAACTCAGGTAAATTAGTATCCGCTGCTTTTTCCGGTTCCTGATTGTCTTTCAATTTTTTTATCTCTTCTTCAATCGGTTCATCTTCAATTTTAGCAAATAAAATTTCGGGTTGATTTATTTTATGGCCTGTTTCTAAAGTCTGGTTTGCTGCTTTATCCCACTCTTCTTGCTGTGCTATGTTTAGTAGTACCCGGATTTTTTCCGAAGTAAAAGGTAACAAAGGATCAAATAAAATTCCTAAAGCACGCACAGTTTGCAGACATAAGTGAATTGTTGTGGCACAATCATCAGGATTCTCTTTCCGTGTTTTCCAGGGCTCTTTATCATTAAAATATTTATTCGCAAAACGTGCCAAATCCATGGCTTCCCGAACATAGTTTTTATATTGATGTGAGTTTATAATCCCACCCAAATTTTGCGGAGCTGCTTCTAATTTTTTTATCAGTTCCTTGTCAAGATCTGAAAGTTCTCCCAATTGAGGTAGTTTACCATCAAAATATTTGTGGCAAAATATTGCTGAACGGTTAATAAAATTCCCCAGAATATCAGCAAGCTCATTATTATGTCTGGCCTGAAAATCTTTCCAGGAGAAGTCTGAATCTTTTGTTTCCGGCATTATACTGGCCAAACAATAACGCAAAGAATCCGGTTCAAAATTTTCCAGATATTTATCGAGCCAGACGGCATAATCACGGCTCGTGGAAAGTTTATCGCCTTCAAGATTTAAAAATTCATTAGCCGGTACATTTTCCGGCAGTACATATTGGCCATGAGCTTTTAACATTGCCGGAAAAATTAAACAGTGAAAGACAATATTATCTTTTCCAATAAAATGGATCAGGCGCGTATCCTGCTCTTGCCAGTATTTTTTCCATAAGTCAGGATCGCCTTTTTGCTCAGCCCATTCACGGCTGGCAGAGATATATCCAATCGGGGCATCAAACCAGACATATAAAACTTTTCCGTTTGCATCGGTCCCGGCCTGTTCAGCAACTTTTTTTGGAACGGGAACACCCCATGGCAAGTCTCTTGTTACTGCACGGTCACGCAGCCCATCTTTAAACCAGCTTTTAATCTGGCCCAAAGCGTTTGGCTTCCAATCTGAGTGTTGGTCAATCCATTTTTCAAGTTCAGGTTGGTATTTTTCCAGCGGAAGGAACCAGTGTGTTGTCTCTTTCATTACTGGTTTTGCATTTGTAATGGCGCTTCTCGGATTTATTAAATCTTGTGGGGAAAGGGAAGTACCGCAGTTTTCGCACTGGTCGCCATAGGCTTCTTCATATTTACATTTTGGGCATGTGCCACGAACAAATCGATCTGCCAAAAAAATACCGGCTTCAGGATCGTAAAGTTGCTCTTCTTTTTTAAGCACAAATTCATCTTTGCCTGCCAAAGTATTAAAAAAATCCTGGCTCGTCTCATGGTGGACTTTTGAGGATGTTCGCCCATAATAATCAAAACCAATCCCGAACTTTTTAAAACTTTCTTTTATGATTTTATGGTAGCGGTCTACAATTTCCTGTGGCGCAACGCCTTCTTTTCGGGCGCGAAGCATAATAGGGACACCGTGTTCATCAGAACCGCAAATATAAACGATGTCATTTTTTTTCAGGCGATGGTAGCGCACAAAAATATCTGCCGGCAAATATGCTCCGGCAAGGTGGCCAAGATGGATTGGTCCATTAGCGTAGGGTAAAGCACTGGTTACAAGTATCTTTTCTGGCAAACTATTTCTCCGGGATATTACGAACAGGAAGATGGAATTTATCGAGGCGAACAGAATTATGCAAAAGAATGTACTCTTTAAAAATATTTGCTTTTTTATATATGTGATAATAGATTTTAAACGTTTGAAAAAAACCAAATCTTCCAAATGTCAAATATTTCTTTAAAACAAGAATTCATCCAGGACTATGGTGAAGGCTATCATCATTTTGGGCTTCCAAAGCTGATGGGCCGGATTGTAGGATTGCTTTTATACGAAGGCAAGCCACTTACCCTTGATTATATTACCAAAGAATTAAATGTTAGCAAAGGACCGGTAAGCCAAATAACCCGGCGTTTACGTGAACATGCTTTAATTCAACGGAAATGGATTCCCGGTGACCGTAAAGATTATTATGAAACGGTTGAGGACATTTTTGGAAAAGCATTTTTAAATCGCATTTCTCTAATGCATGGAAACTTAGAACTGGCTGAAAAATATTGTTTAAAGCTGGCTGCAGTAAAAGAGGATGAAGATCTAAAACTTTTTAAAAAGAATATTGAAGATATGAAAAGCTTTTACACATTGATGATTAAACACTATAATAATTTTCTGGAAGAGTGGACTGAATCTCAGAAATAAAAAATTTTACAACGAATGTTTGAAAAAAATCAAACGTTCAAAACGATATGAGGTAAGATGGAAAGATTAAAAGATAAAGTAGCAATAATTACCGGTGGAGCCCAGGGAATTGGTGCTATCACAGCCGCAAAATTTTTAATTGAAAAAGCACATGTAATTATTTGGGATGTGAATAATGAGGCCGGCGAAGCTGTAGCGGCCAATCTTGGTGCAAACGCATCTTTTATGAAAGTAAATGTTTCTGATAAAGAACAAGTTGAAAAAGCTGTATCTGAAGTTTTAGAAAAATATAATAAAATAGATATTTTGATTAATAACGCAGGTATTACACGTGATTCCATGTTTCATAAAATGGAAGAGCAGCAATGGGATCAGGTTATTGACATAAACCTGAAGGGTGTTTTTTTATGTGGCCAGTCAGTCGCAAAAGTTATGCGCGAACAGGGTAATGGTGTAATTATTAACACGAGTTCGGTTGTGGCGCATAATGGTAATTTTGGTCAGAGCAATTATGTTGCAGCAAAATCCGGTATAATTGGAATGACCAAAGTATGGGCAAGGGAGCTTGGTGGCAAGGGCGTTCGTGTAAATGCGGTTGCACCGGGTTTTATTGCAACAGAAATGGTTAAATCTGTGCCTGCAAAAGTTATTTCTATGTTAGAAGAAAAGACGCCTTTGGGCAGACTTGGCAATCCTGAAGATATAGCAAATGCTTATCTGTTTTTATCATCGGATGAGGCGGCGTATGTGACCGGAGCAGTTCTAAATGTTGATGGCGGTTTGGTTTTATAATTTGATAAAAGGATTATTTTGAGAAATGCATTTATTGCGGCTACAGGAATGGCCGCTCCAGAGCGAGTAATAAAAAACAGCTATTTTGATAAGCTTCTTGGTGAGGATGTAAGTACCTGGCTGGAAGAAAATCTTACTATAAAAGAAAGGCGCTGGCTGGGAGAAAATGAAAGCACAATTGATTTGTGTGAAAATGCTGCCAACTCGGTTATAGCCAAATCTGGAATTAATGTTACAGACCTTGACCTGATAATTATCTCAACAGACACACCGGAGTTTATTTCGCCAAGTACTTCGTCCGTTTTGCAACACCGACTTGGAGCCGCAAAGGCAGGAACATTTGATATTAATACTGCCTGTGCAGGATTTGTAACAGCTCTTGATGTTGGGGCAAAATACATCCGTGCTGATGAAAACTATAATAATGTTTTGGTAATTGGTGCATATGCCATGTCTAAATTTTTGAATAAAACCGATAAAAAAACAGTGACGCTTTTTGCAGATGGCGCCGGTGCGGTTCTTTTGCAAAGCACAACAGAAGAAAAAGGTTTTCTTGGATCATTGTTACACACAGAAGGCCAATATAATGGCTGGATGGGCATATATGGCGGTGGTTCTGCAAAACCAATTTCGCCAGACGTTGTAGACAACAAAGATCATCTTTTAAAATTTGTAAAAAAGTTTCCAAAAGAAATAAATCCGGAAACCTGGTCAAAAATGATTTCGGATTTAAGCAATAGGATTGGTACTTCAGTTAGTGATATTAATAATATCTTTTTTACTCAAATTAATATTAACAGTATCCGCGAAACGATGGGCAAACTTGATTTACCAATGAATAAAACCCATATGGTGATGGACCGTTTTGCTTATACGGGTTCTGCATGTATACCTATGGCTCTATCGGATGCAAATGATAACGGAAAATTGAAATCGAATGATCTTGTCTTTTTTATGGGATCAGGTGGTGGTTTGGCTTTTGCGTGTGCAGCTTTTCGTTGGTAAATAACGGGAAATAATTATGGCAACAAATGGTTTTGGTTTAGCCGGTTGGATATTAATCGCGCTTTTTGCAGGTGCAACGCTTTTTTTTGTAATTCGCGGTGCACTTAAAATTAAAAGCATGTCGGATTATGCATTGGGAAGTGTAAACTTTTCACCGGTTGCAGTAGGTCTGGCTCTTGCCGCATCGATGACCAGTGCCGCAACCTTTATAATTAATCCGGGATTTGTTGCCTTATATGGAATAAGCGGTGTTATCTCTTACGCCGTCGTTCTGCCTATTGCTGCTGTGGTTTCACTGGTTTTACTTTCCAAAAGTTTTCGCAAGCATGGCAGCAATGTTAAAGCCTTAAGCATGGCACAATGGATGGGAACTCGTTACAAAAGTCCCGGCTACTCTCTTTTCTTTGCATTTTTGGCACTTCTCTTAATTACTTTTATAGTTCTGATTTGTGTTGGTCTCACAAAAGTTCTTTCCAAAACTCTTGATATTTCAGAAATGGCTGCTTTGATTTCCATCGTGGTTTTCATTTTTGGATATATGATGTTTGGCGGCGCAAATTCCATGGTTTATACAAATACCATGCAAGCTGTCTTAATGCTTGTTGTTGCTTTTATTCTTTTAGGTTCAGGATATGAGCATTTCCGTGAAGGGGTATTCGGCTTTATTGATAAGCTAAAACAAATCGATCCAATGCTGGCACAAAGCACCAATACAGCCAGTTTCCTGTTTCGCGATTACTTTGAAATTATTGTTGCTCAAATCATTGTTGGTGTTGCAATAGTTTGCCAACCACACATCATTACAAAATCCCTTTTACTTAAATCAGACAAAGATGTAAATCGTTTTTTAACAGTTGCCGTTATAACAGAGTTAATTTTTTTCCTGGTTGTGATAACCGGATTATATGCCCGGATAAGTTTTCCGGATTTAACACTTAATGGCGAAGCTTTGAAGATGGATGGAATAATATCTGCATATGTTATTATGGAATTTCCAGTTTATATAGGATTGGTCGTGGTGCTCGGACTAATTTCTGCGGGGATTTCTACACTCGAAGGTTTGATCCAGGCATTGGCAACCACCATTACAAATGATATTATCCGCCCGCTATCTGCAAAATTTAAAAATATTAACCTGGAAGAAAAACAAAGTATTTTCATAAACAAAACAGTGATTATATTTTTAGCGGTAGTTTCAATTTTTCTCTCTTACGACCAATTAATAAATCCAAAACTAAGTGTTGCTATTTTTGCCCAGAATGGTGTTTATGCTTATTTCGCTGCAGCATTTGTACCCATTCTGTTTGGTATGTTTATAAAAGATATGTCAAAAGCTGTCCCGATTGCGGCCTCTATCTCAGCGATTGTAATTCATTTTACAATGTACTACGGTAAAATTTCAATCCCATTTTCACTTTCAACAGGAGAAAACCCGGGAGTTGCGGCGGCAGTTGCAATTGTAGCATCACTAGTCGTTGGCATGATTGTATTAAAGTTTAACAGGAGCCGGGCATGACACATTTTGACTGGCTGGAAAAGTGGGCGCTATACACACCGGATAAAGTGGTTTTTCGGGAGCACAAACGCGACTTGGAATGGAGTTATAGAATTTTCAACAACCGTGTTTCCAATCTTGCTGTTTATTTACGTGATGAATTAAAAGTAAAAAAGGGAGACCGGGTTGCAGTTTATTCAAAAAATCGCGCTGAGTATGTCTTTTTATTTTTTGCATGTATCAAGATTGGGGCAATCCTTGTTCCATTAAACTTCCGTTTAACAGCAGCAGAAACAAAAATTCTTTTTGAAGATGCCGAACCGCACGTTTTGTTTTATGAAAATGAGTTCACAGCACAGGTACAGGATTTTAATAAAACTAAAATTGAGATTGATAATCTGGAAAAATTTCTGACTAATTCATTTGATAGTTCGGAAATTTCAACTTCTCATATCACAGAAAATGATGTTGTTATGATCCTCTATACATCGGGGACAACAGGTGTTCCTAAAGGGGCAATGATAACCCATAAAATGTTGTACTGGAATTCGATAAATACTGCATTAAGGTTGGACTTAACATCCGCTGATCATACACAAAGTTACGCACCACTGTTTCACACTGGTGGTTGGAATGTTTTACTGACACCTTTTATACATCATGGCGCATCGCATACAATTTTAACTGAGTTCGATACAGATTTAATCTTGAGACTGATTGAAAAAGAAAAATCTACCATTTTGTTTGGTGTTCCAACCATGATGCAAATGCTGGCTGATTCGGCTCTTTTTGACAAGATCGATTTATCTTCTGTTCGATATGCGGTTGTCGGCGGTGCTCCAATGTCCAAACCATTAATTGATGCCTGGCATGAGAGAGGTGTTTTTATCCGCCAGGGTTATGGCCTCACTGAAGTTGGCCCAAACTGTTTTTCACTCCATCATGGAGATGCAATTCGCAAGAAGGGTTCCATCGGTTTTCCAAATTTTTACATTGATGCAAAAGTAATGGCAGATAGTAAAGAATGCACGGCAAATGAAATTGGTGAGTTATGGTTAAAATCTCCGGTTGTCACACCCGGATATTGGAGAAATCCGGAAGCGTCAAAGCAAGCTATAACCGATGATTGGTTTCATACGGGTGATATTGTGCGCTTTGATGAAGAAGGATATTATTATGTAGTTGACCGCAAAAAAAATATGTTTATCAGCGGTGGTGAAAATGTTTATCCGGCAGAAGTGGAAAAGTTTTTGTACACGCATACCAACATTAAAGAAGTTGCGGTTTTGGGTGTTCCAGATGAAAAATGGGGCGAAGTTGGGAAAGCATTTGTTGTTTTAAAAGAGGGCAGTGACTTTGATGAAAACACGATGATGGATTTTTGTAAAGGCAGTCTGGCAAAATTCAAGATCCCTAAACATGTTAAGCTAATTGAAGAATTACCAAAAAATGCAGCGGGCAAAATTGACCGTTTAAAACTTAAATAATCAATTACCAAACAACCAAGAAGGAGGATTCTCATGAATCAATTTTTAAGATTATTTGCACTTTTAGTTTCTGTTTCCATGTTATTATTTGCTGTTAGTTGCAGCGAAAGTGACAGTGGAACAGATAGTAATGGCGATGACGCAGAAGCCTGGGTAGGAAAATGGCTAAGCGCGGGTGATAATATTGCACCTTTGTTAACATCTTTTAGCATTGACTCAATTTATGTTACGATGAATGAAGATGGCTCAATTGTTCTGGATCAGCATGTTATTGGAGCTGGCTGGTCTACAAACAGTGGAACTTACTCTGTTACAAAAAGCGCCACTGGAGATGTACATTCAATTTCTATCTCATATAGTTCTCCTTCGTTTGATCAGGGAGGAATTATTGAAGTAACAGAAGGTACTTCGGCTACAATGCAGCTTGAAGTTGTACAAACAAACCCAGATATTGGCGCAGTTCCCCCAACTGTAACAGCCGGCTTTGGCAGCACAAATGGTGGAGCTTTAGGAACAATAAATATTCAGAATTATGTAGCGGTAGAATAGATTACAATGCCGGCTCTTTTTCTAAAAGAGTCGGCTGTTCTATTTTGTTAAACTTAGATCAAAGAGAATGATCATGAAAAAATTGCTGGCTTTTTACTTAATAATGTCTTTTGGCTTTCTATTGGCACAATCCACAAATGAATTTGCAGAAGACAAAAATGATCGTGATAAAGATGAGTTTACTTTTATTGGTTATTATTTTATTCGATCAGAAGCATCGAATGTAGCACCTACAAATGAGTTTTTAAAAGGACAGGTTGTAGGCCGTTTGTTCGGTGGAAATACAACTGTAACCGGAAAGAAAAAGTTATCATCATATACCGAGCAGCGTTTTATCCCGCTGATTGCCTATTCACCACGCCTCTTTGATGGCTGGGCCAAAATGCGCATGTCATTTGAATTTGACTGGACATGGGGCGATGCTAATTATGGTGCAGGAGGAAACTTTGGTGGTGGTTTTGGGGCAGATTTTGTAAATATGCAAACACAGAATCTTTTTATCGAATTTCGCCCGCAAAAAAATCTGTTTATTAATGCAGGTTTAACCCGCTTGTTTGATAACATTAATGTGCCGTCTTATACATTCACAAATGTTTTAGTTAATACTGGTTACAGATTGGCTTTTTGGGGATCTGATGCAACAGGAATAGCTTCGCATTACCTTCTGCCGAACCAGAGATTTAAAGCAGGTGTTTACCAATTATATGAAAACAATGTTGACCATAATGATGATGTGATTTTTCATGAATTCGATTACGAATATGATTTAGATATTGTTAACAGTATTGGATTTTCATTTTGGTATTTAAAAGACAGGGCCAATGGTGAAGGTGGTGTTTCGATTTTGGGGCAGGGCCTTAGTTCAGGTTTAAGTAATTACAATGGCGTTTTCAATTTCAATTTTGGTAACGAATCTTATAAGGCAGATGTGTTCTGGCTTGGATCTCACTTCCATGGAAATCCACTTTTAAATCAAGGTCGTTTTGGATACAGTGGTTTCGGGATTATGAACTTTGGATCAGCAGTTTCAAAATCACACGATGTTGACATAATGGGATATGCAGGGAATCTTAGGCTTGCCTATAAATATGGTAAAAACAGCAATGATTTTGTAGCTCTCGATGGTGTTTTTAGCACAGGTGACACAGAAAATATAGAAGACGGCAAGTACACTGGTATCTTAACGGGAAATAACTGGACAGCTCCGGGAGCAGTCTTTTTTAGCCATGGATTATATCTACTTTTGCCGCATGGAAATGTTGTAAATCGTTTTAATGCTGCCGTTATTGATATTCAAAATGTTGGTTATGGATTAACAGCCGCATCTCTTACCGGATCGTATGATATTATTCCAAACAAGTTTAAAGCCAAGATTGGTTTGGGAAGCGGATTGTCAAATGTCTCTCCTTTTGAAGGTGGCAACATGGTTGGTTCAGAGATTAATTTAAATTTGTTGTATCGACCAAAAGTTTTTATGGATTTAGAATTACACCTGGCCTATCTGAAATTGGGTGACTTCTTTGACTCACCATTATTAAATGGAGATCGCACCTCACGCCCGGAAGATCCGTGGACAGCTTTTGTAACAATGAAATGGATAATGTTTTAGGAGACGGTTTATGAAACGAGTAACTATTTTATTTATTATAAGTTTGGTTTTTTCTATGAGTTGTTCAACAAGCCGTTTTTATGATTTGCCTACTGCGGAATTTGAAGATTTTGACTACGGTTATAAAACAAAATATTTCCAGATTAAAAATATTAAGGTGGCTGCAATTGATGAAGGCTCTTCGGATAACTTGGTTATATTAATTCATGGATTAGGCAGCAATGCAAAAGGCTGGATAAAAAATATTCCTGAGCTGGCAAAAAAACATCGTGTTATCGCTTTAGATCTTCCAGGATATGGCAAATCTCAAAAAGGCCATTTTCAATTTACAATGGATTTTTACGCCGACATCATAAAGCTGTTATCAGAAAAAGTATCGCATAAATCTTTAACATTGGTTGGACATTCAATGGGCGGCCAAATTGCAATCACCACAGCCTTAAATTATCCAAAGCTTGTAAGCAATCTTGTATTAATATCTCCGGCAGGGATTGAAACTTTTACCGAAGGTGAAGCCGCCTGGTTTAAAAAAGTAGTGACGCCGGATCTTATAAAAGATACACCGATACGTTCAATTGATGTTAACCTCAAATCAAACTTTTATGAGTACCCTGAAGATGCGGAATTTATGATTACGGAGCGTATCCAAATGCGCAGGGCCGATGGTTTTGATCTTTATTGTTATGCGGTTGCAGAAAATGTGGCAGCAATGGTTGATGGGCCGGTTTATGAACGGTTGGATGAGATTAAACAACCGACCTTAATTCTGTTTGGCGAAAATGATCAGTTGATCCCGAATCCATATCTTCATGGCGGGTTTACAAAAGATATTGCTGAAATTGCAGAATCTGAAATCACTGATTCAGAATTGATAGTGATACCTGAATGTGGCCATTTTGTGCAGTTTGAAAAGGCCGAACGGGTTAATAAGGCGATTGTTGAGTTTTTGAATTAGAAGCATTAGCTTCTTTTATGAAACTATTTGTGCTAACCGGCCCAATACAAACTGGAAAAACAACTCGTCTGGTTGAATGGCAAAGAAATCGATCCGATGTTGATGGAATTCTTGCGCCTGTAATTTATGGCCAAAGACATCTTTTGCATATTTCAAGTCAGGAAAAGCGTTCCCTGGAAAACCCGTCTAAAAAGAAGGATCAGGAAAAAGTTGGCCGGTTTGTATTTAGCAAAGCTGTTTTTAAATGGGCACAAGAGAAGCTATTAAATTTTAATACTTTAGAATATGATTGGCTTATTATTGATGAGATTGGGCCTTTGGAATTAAATAGAAAGGGACTGGAGCCCTCAATATCCAGTTTGCTTAATAAGCTTGCGACCAAAGATATAAATATTCTTTTTGTTATTCGGGAAGGGCTTGTTGAAAAAGTATTAGAGCATTATATGATCGACCGGAAAAATGTTAAAGAATTTATTTTTCAATAACCGTTTTTGTCTCAATATCCCGTACAAACCAAATTCCCGTAAAAATAATTACCATTCCTAAAACTAATTCCCAAGAAAGAGACTCATCTAAAAACATCCAACCCCAGACTAGGGCGAGTGGAGGTGTTATAAAAGTTATTGAAGACATCATTATTGCCGAAGTATTTTTCAGCATCCAAAAATAAATAACAAAAGCGATTGCAGTTCCAAATATTGCCAGATAAAACAAAGAAAAAATAGCCATCCCTGTAAATTGAACATCACCAAAAGATTCGGAAAAAATTGAAATAAATATGAAGCTTAAACTGGCATAAAGCAACGGCAATGTATTAAGTGTAATGGGATGAAATTTCTTAACAGCTCTTTTTCCAAGAATTGTACCATATGAGGAGAATAAGGGGCTAAGTAATATTCCTATCATAGCTAAAGTCTGAAAAGAGTTTTCAAAACCGATTTCAATTTGTCCTCCGAAAATCACAATAGTCCCAATCAATCCTGCGAAAATCCCAATTATTTTCCTTATGGTTAGTTTTTCACCCGGCAACATTTTAAGCGACAAAACGGCGGTATAAAATGGCATCACTGAAAACAGAACACTCGTTAAACCAGAATCAATGTATTGTTCTCCCCAATAAACAAGTCCATACGATATGGTAAAAATAGCTTGTCCAAATAAAAGAAAGAACAAGTGTGATTTAAGGTCTTTGGGAAATTTTAGTTTTAATATTATGGCATAAACACTTAAAGCTAAGAAAGCAATAAAAAAGCGTATTCCGGCGCTTAAAAATGGTGGCATTGTTTCCAGGCCTATCTTTATAAACAACCAGGTAGAGCTCCATATTAGACAAAGTATGATAAATCCAAGAAAGGAAAGGTTAAATTTCAAAATAGTGACAATTCGTATAAAGTTTGGGTTTCTGCTAAATATTATTTGAAGGTGTGAAGGTAAAAATTGTTTTAGATCTAATCAACAAAGTAGTCAATTATTCTGCGCAAATTCCATGGTTTGGAGCCGGGACTCACTGTTTTTAAAATCTGAAAAAAGCTTATTGTGCTTACTAAGCAATAATTCTAATTCGAAATCGGCATTGCCTTTAATTTGTTCAAACGGAAGAAGTGGTTCCATACTCTGGTTCATGCTTTCTACCTGGCCCATTACTAAATGTGGAATGGAATGCAAAATATCTTCTGCTTCCGGGACTGATTTGTATTGATGAAATAACCGGCCATATTCTCTTTTAAACTGTGCGATTTTTACTGCTTTATTCCATCCTAAAAAAATATCAGCAACAATTCCGCCGAGATATGATTGTTTTACAATCGCATTAAAGTCCGGGCCAAAATTTTTCTTAAAAGATAGCTTTAAATTATTTTGGTAGCGTATGGCCAATACGATTTCTTGTGGTAATTTCCATTTTTCAGCAATGATTGATCCTGCTTGGGCCTGGGTAATTTTTAATTTGTTTTTTTCAACCAAGGCCAGTTTTACACCATACTCTTTAGCTTCTTCAATAATTTTTAAATAATCCTTCCCCAGGTAAAACATAAATACAAATGCGCCAAGATTTTGTAATAATGATGCTATAAATGCCTCGGATCGATTTTTAATTTTTGTAATGTCCGATAAAAAATTACAGGCAATCCCTGCACAAAGTGAACGATAAAATAGAGAACTGTATGGTAGCAATTCCTGTTGTGGAAAAAGCTTATTAAATGAAACCATCAAAGTTATATCACGCATTGTTCGGATTCCCAAAATAGATACAGCCTGATAAATATTACTAATCGGAGAATTAAGCTTGTAATATCCTGAGTTAACATTTTTTAAGATACGCGTAACCATGGAGCTATCTGTTTCAATAAGTTTCGCAACCGAATGTAATGAAACATCTTCTTTACTCATCAGCTGGTTTAGCTGAAACGTAATATTTGGAAGCGTAGGGAAATCCTCAGCTTCTTCAATTATTTTAATAATATCCATTTCTAATTTCTTAATTTGGGATTTATTAAATTTCGATAAAAATCGAGGGAACTTTAAAGTATAATCGTTATCGGTTAAAAAAATGGAGGCCGTTTAAAAAGTAATACCAATTTCCTGGAAAATGTTCCTGGGGTAGGTCAAATTTTAGAAAAGTTAACAAACAAAAAACGCCCGGTAGAATTACCAGGCTTTGTAGTCCCAATCCCGATTTATCGGGAGAACCCCTGTCGTCCACGATGCAATCGGGATGTCCTATGCCTCTGTCTGTGTGAATGATTTAAGAGTTTCTTTTCTGCTTTTTAGATTTTTGATCCTTCTTTCTTCCTTCATGGCTTCCTTGCGAGTGGTATAAGTTTTATAGGCTATCAGTTTCCATGGTCGTCTATTTTTAGTGTATTTACATCTTCCAGCATTGTGATAATTATTGACCCTTTCATCAATATTGTTGGTTTGTCCAATATAATATGTACCAAACTCAACCGACTCAATCAGGTAAACGTAGAACATAATACTCCTAAAACAAAAAAAAGCCCGGTAAAATTACCAGGCTTTGTAGTCCCAATCCCGATTTATCGGGAGAACCCCTGTCGTCCACGATGCAATCGGGATGTCCTATGCCTCTGTCAGCCCGAAAGATTTTAATGTTTCTTTTCTGCTTTTTAGATTTTTGATCCTTCTTTCTTCCCTCATGGCTTCACTGCGGGTGGTATAAGTTTTATAGGCTATCAGTTTCCATGGTCGTCTATTTTTAGTGTATTTGCATCTTCCAGCATTGTGATAATTATTGACCCTTTCATCAATATTGTTGGTTTGCCCAATATAATATGTACCAGTCTCAACCGACTCAATCAGGTAAACGTAGAACATAATACTCCTAAAACAAAAAAAGCCGGTAAATTTACCAGGCTTTGTAGTCCCAATCCCGATTTATCGGGAGAACCCTTGTCGTCCACGATGCAATCGGGATGTCCTATGCCTCTGTCAGCCCGAAAGATTTTAATGTTTCTTTTCTGCTTTTTAGATTTTTGATCCTTCTTTCTTCCCTCATGGCTTCACTGCGGGTGGTATAA